>CAINKA010000117.1 GCA_903849835.1 uncultured Alphaproteobacteria bacterium | reverse complement strand
TTCGTAGGGGCGGACCCATGTGTCCGCCCTTTTTTATGCCCGTTTTTCATTTTTCCGCCTAGCAAAACAGGAATCGGACTCCGTAAATGCGGGAAAAAAAATTACACTCAAAGCCCCTTTTTCCCCGGCAATTTTGCAAAAATAGGATCGGTAATTTTCGTTGAAAGCAGTGCCGCAAGCCAAACCACGAAGTAAAGTGGAAATGGAAATGCGATTCGTGATTTATTTTTTTCGAGATCGCGCTTGATGATCGCGGCGCATTTTTCCGCCGACATCAAAAACGGCATCGGAAACTCATTCACGTCAGTCATCGGAGTTTTGATGTAACCCGGACAAACAACATTCACCTCGATTCCAAGCGGCGCTAAATTTCCGCGCAGAGCTTCGCCGTAAACTCGAACTGCAGCCTTGCTTCCGGAATAGGCTGGAGAGCTAGGCAATCCGCGCATCCCCGCCAGTGAAGAAATAATCGCAATTTGCCCCTTTTTTCTTTCGCGCATTTTTTCGATCGCTGGATAAATCACGTTCAAAACCCCATCCAAATTTGTGCTGAAAATTTTTTTAACTTGCGCGAAAGATTCAGGCCCGCCAGCGGTTCCAGCGGATATTCCGGCATTGGCAATCACCAAATCTAGCGGATAATTTTTTTCAATTTTTTCGATCCAATTTTTAACTTGCGACTCATCGCAGACATCCAGAATTTCGTAGGAAACATTTGCTTTTAAAGCCTCGCAGAGAAATTTTGTTTCTCGTAATTTTTTCTCATCTCGACCACATAAAAATAAATTTACGCTCGGCGCAGAATAAGAAGCAGCAAGGGCGCGGCCAATACCGCTACTGGCTCCGCTGATCAAAATATTTTTTGGATTTTTCATAAAATTTTTTGTAATGGCTGGCCTTGTGCCAGCCTGCGGGCGACCACAAGGGTCGCCCCTACGGTCGGATCCGTGGTGAATTTATGACAATGTTTGTAGGGGCTGGCCTTGTGCCAGCCCGCTGGCGACCACAAGGGTCGCCCCTAGGATGCGAATATCACAAATTAAAACATGAAAAATTTTTTTATCACATTTGAAGGAATCGAAGGTTGCGGAAAATCAACTCAGGCAAAAAAATTGCACGGGTTTTTTTTGTCGCAAAATCTTGATGCCATCTTAACTCGCGAACCAGGTGGAACCAAGGCTGGGGAAAAAATTCGCGAAATTTTAATCGATGAAAAAATTGAAAAACTCGAAGCGAAAACAGAATTATTTTTAAATTTCGCCGCACGTTTTGAACATGTCGAAAAGCTGATCAAACCCGCTTTGTCGCAGAAAAAAATTGTCATCTCCGATCGTTTTTTTGATTCAACTTATGCCTATCAAGGCAATGCTTTTGGTCTGGATAAAAATCTGATTGATGAGGTAAAAAAAATCACGATTGGCGATCTCGCGCCCGACATAACTTTCCTAATTGATTTGCCTGTAGAGCTAGCATTTTCGCGCATCGAGGGCAGGGCTGGAAATAATCGCTACGAAAAATTAGGGCTCGATTTTCACCAAAAAGTTCGCGACGGATTCTTGAATCTTGCAAAGATTAATGAGCGTATCAAAGTCATCGATGGCACGAAATCCGTGCAAGAAATTTCTCAACTCATCGCGTCATTCTTGAAGTAAATGTTTCAGAGTTTCTATTCAAACTCGTGAGATCCTCGAGTTCTTCGAACTCAAGGATGACGATTCATTAACAACTAAAATTAAACTTTATGGCAAAAAGAAATAAAATCGCATTGGTCGGTGCAGGCAATATCGGCGGCACTTTAGCGCATCTTGCTGGTTTAAAAAATTTAGGCGATGTCGTAATCCTCGATGTGGCTGACGGAGTTGCAAAAGGCAAATCTTTAGACCTCGAACAATCTTCTGTAATCGAAAATTTCGATGCAAAATTATCCGGCACAAACAGCTATGCCGACATCGCTGGCTCTGACGTTATCATCGTCACCGCAGGCATCGCGCGCAAACCGGGAATGAGTCGCGATGATCTGATGGCGACCAACACCTCGATCATCAAATCGGTTGCCGAAGGAATTAAGCAGCATGCGCCGAATGCATTCGTGATCGTGATCACGAATCCGCTTGATGCGATGGTTTATGTCATGCAAAAAGTTTCTGGATTGCCAACAAATAAAGTCGTGGGAATGGCTGGCGTGCTTGATTCTGCAAGAATGTCACTTTTTTTGGCGCGCGAATTTAATGTTTCGGTTGAAGACGTAAATGCCTGCGTTTTAGGCGGACATGGTGACACGATGGTGCCGCTAATTCGCTATTCTTCAGTTGCGGGAATTCCAGTGCCAGACTTGATCGAAATGGGTTGGACGACCAAAACAAAAATCGACGAAATCATCCAGCGCACTCGCGATGGTGGCGCAGAAATCGTAAAACTTTTAGGAACGGGTTCCGCTTTTTATGCACCCGCTTCAGCCGCAATTTTAATGGCTGAAAGCTATCTCTTCGACAAGAGAAAAGTTCTTCCCGTCGCTGCAAATCTGAATGGAGAATATGGCGTGAAAGACATGTATATCGGGGTTCCGGCCGTCATCGGAAAAAATGGCGTAGAAAAAATCGTTGAAATAAAACTCAGCGCGCAAGAACAAACAATGTTCAACAGATCGGTCGACGCAGTGAAAAAGCTGATCGCAGAAGTTAAGTTGTAATTTGTAGGGGCTGGCCTTGTGCCAGCCCGCGGGCGACCACAAGGGTCGCCCCTACAGTGAGCCTGGTTTTTAACGTGACGAAAGTGGCGAACCCACGTGTCCGCCCCCCACGATCAATCCGTGGTGAATTTACGACAATGCTTGTAGGGGCTGGCCTTGTGCCAGCCCGCTAACAACAACAAGGGTCGCCATTACCAAGATTGCTCAAATGTCCTCAATCGAAATAAAAAAATCCAGACTCGCCTTCATTTATTTTTGCATTCTCGCTGTTTTTTTTGTGATTATTTTGCGGATGGTTTTTGTTGTTGCGATGGGTGACAAGGTGAAAGTCAGTGGCATTTACGACGCTAGAAAATCCAGCAAGCGCGCCAATATTTTTGATCGAAATGATGTTCTTGTTGCTACGGATTTAAAAACAAAATCGCTTTATGTCAGCTCTGTTTTGGTGAAAGATCCGCAAGCGATTTCGCGTGGAATATCACAAATTTTTTCCGACATTTCTTACGCAGAAATTCTCAAAAAAATTGCGGATGGAAAAAATAGCAAGGGCTGGATTCTAATCAGGCGCAACCTCACTCCGTCGCAAGTTGATCAAGTACAAAATTTGAAAATGGCGGGGCTACTTTTTGAAAATGATCGCATCCGTGTTTATCCGCAAAAATCAATCGCCAGTCACTTTGTGGGCTATGCCGATCTTGATCGCAAAGGTCTTGCTGGCATGGAAATGCAATATGACAAACAGCTCGCGAATAATCACGATTTGACGTTGGCGATGGATGTGCGGGTGCAAGATATTCTGCATGACGAGCTTGCGGTTGGCATCGAAGAATATCACGCCAAAGCCGCTGCTGGATTGGTTATGGATGTCAATAACGGAGAAGTTTTAGCGCTGTCCTCGCTTCCAGAATTCGACGCGAATTTACAAAATGAAGCCACTCTCGATCAGCGTTTCAACCGCGTCACCAATGGTGTCTACGAGCTTGGATCGGTGATGAAAATTTTTACCAACACCATCGCTTTTGAAGAAAATTTGGCGAAGATGAGCGATGTTTACAATGTCCGCGATCCAATCAAATACGGGCGTTTCACGATTAAAGACGATCATCCCGTGAAAGATGAAATGACCGTCGCAGAAATTTTTGCTTATTCTTCGAACATCGGAACCGTCAAAATCGCCGATAAAATTGGTGCGACTAATCAAAAAGATTTTTTGGAAAAAATTGGATTGCTGAAAAAAATCGACACTGAATTTCCGGGATTGGGCAAACCAATTTTTCCAAAAATTTGGCGCGAAATAAATCTCTACACAATCGCCTACGGCCATGGCCTTGCTATCACGCCACTGCATTTGGCAAGTGCGGTTTCTGCGATTGTGAATGGCGGGACTCTTTACCATCCGTCATTTTTAAAGCTAAAAGATCAGCCGAGTGGCAAGCGCGTGATCAAAGAATCAACTTCGGAAATAATGCGAGTGATGTTGAAAAAAGTTGCACAAGAGGGGACAGGAAAAAATGCCAATGTGATCGGATATGATGTTGGCGGCAAAACTGGAACCGCGGAACGTGCCGAATATGGCGGTTATAACGAACGTCAAACAATGGCTTCATTCGTGGCAGTCTTCCCAATTTCAAAACCGAAATATTTGGTCTATGTGATTTTTGATCGCCCGAATTCCGCCTTCAATACGGGGGGAATGGTGGCTGCGCCGGTTGCTGGAAAAGTTGTGAGAAATATTGCGCCGCTGCTCGGTGTGAGGCCGATTTCAAATGCGACGAATTTGCCGGTGGTTACGAAGGTTACGAATTGATTTTGGAGTGCTTTTGGATTTTTTCTTTGGAGTGTAAAATAAAAAATCCGGCAAGCTAAGGTTAGAGCCATCATGTGCGCGGAATCGGATGTCAGGCATGAGGAATCAAAATGTTAAATGCTAAATTCCCCTCTCACTCGAAGCCAAAATAATCCCGCAAGAAACCGCTACATTCAAAGACCTCGCCCCATTTTGCATTGGGATGAAAATTTTGTGATGAGCTTTTGCAGCTACGTCGTTGGACACTCCAGCGCTTTCACGTCCAAACATTATCGCATCATTTTTTTGAAATTTGAATTTGCGATAATCGACACTTCCTTTGGTTGAAGCCAAAATTAAGCGTTGATTTTTTGCTAAAATTTCATCGCGAAAAAAATTTTCAAAAGAGTCGTGACGAAAAATTTTTGCGTGATGAAAATAATCCAAAGCAGATTTTTTTACGCGCTGCATATCCAGTGGAAAACCGCAGGGCTCAATGATGTGCAGCTCGGTGTCGAAACAAACGCAAGTGCGAATTATCGTGCCAACATTTCCCGCGATATCGGGCTGAAATAAAATAATTTTTGTCATAAAATTCTCTAATTTGCACAGTCAAAATTGAATAAAAATTTCTTCTTCATTTCTTAAATCGTTTTTATAAAACGCATTTTTCCGAAAAAAATTCAATTCCAAAACTCCTCAACTCCCCTACAGAATCAATGACAGAAACAGTCTCGGTAATTTTTATTTGCAAAGGAGAAAAGAGGGAATTTCAGGTTCCGCTAGGCACCACAGTTCTCGAAGCCGCTCACAATAATGATATCGATCTAGAAGGCGCGTGCGAAGGCTCTCTCGCCTGCTCTACATGCCATGTGATCGTCGAGAAAAAATTTTACGATATGCTTGAAACGCCAAGCGAGGATGAAGAAGACATGCTTGATTTGGCTTTCGGTTTAACTCCAACTTCCAGACTCGGTTGTCAAATCGTGATGACGAAAGAGCTGGATGGCCTTACTCTCGTGGTTCCAGACGAGACGCGCAACGTTTCAATTAACAACTAAAACTTAATTTTATGAGCAAGAATATCGCAGTTAAATTGATCATCCTTTTAGTCGTAGCGGCGCTAGTTTACAGCGTGCTCTGGTTCTTCAAAATCGGACAAGTTGAGAAGCAGGTGAATAATTTTATCAGCGAAAATAGCCTGAATGTTTCTGTCGGAACTGTTGCGGTTTCCGGTTTTCCGATGTCACAAAAAATCACGATCAGTGATTTGAAATTTACTCTTCCAAGCGCTCTGCTCAATAAGCGCCAAGTTGTTATCAAGCAGTTAGAAGCTAAAGCGGGAGTGTTTGCCACAGATTTTTCAATCACTTTTACCGATGCAACTTTGCAGGATTCCGACGGAAATATTGCGAATGTTGAATTCAGCAAAGATCCAGAAATCGCCATTTCTTTCATTGATGGCAGAATTTCAAAATTTCATTACCAAGATTTTGGCTACAGAATTTTAGACCAAGAAAAAAATGTGATTTATGCTGCAAGCTCTTCTCTGATCAGTCTTCAGTCATCAGCTGCTGAAGGCGAAAAAATTACAACAAAACTCACTGCAGATGTTAAAGACATTGAAGGTTTTGATGTTTTGGATGTTTACAAAAACGTCTTCGAGAAAAAAGTTATGGAAGGCATGAAGACTGGCGAGATCGCGATTGGGGGCATCTCCGCCGTAGCGTCTCCAACTCCAGATACTGCAGCCCAGGCTGCAGCTCGGATAGCCACTGCTGTGATTGCGACTATTCCAGCTCCTACAGCTGTTCCAACGCCAATGCCAGCCGCAGCAACTTCTGCGGATGCTTCAGCCGCTGCCACAGCCGTAAATCCTGCTGATGGAATGGCTGCCGCGGTTTCAAACACAAATCTCGTAAAAAGCAATTTCATCGCTGACATCGAATATACGCTCGTGCCGAACCAAGCTGAACAGCAAGCGCAAATTCCAGCTGACCCAACTCAGATCCAAGAAGCTCCGGTGCAATATAGCAAAGTTGTGAAAATCAATAATGCTGAATTTTCTAATCCGATTTACAAAGCCTCTCTCAACGGCGAAATGAGTACATTCCAAGATGACAGCCTGCCATCAGGAGCAATCAGCATCAAAATAGAAAAAGTTGATAGCTTGATTGGCTACATCTCTGCTGGTTTCAATCAAATGGCTGAACAAAAAAGACCGATCACAACTGAAGTTGTTCAATCATCCGATTTGGCCAATAACGGCATGCCCGCAGAAGATTCTTACCAAAACTTTTTGAGAAAAGTTTCTGCTAATTTGAGCCCAGTTGCAAAAGAATTGGCTGCAAAAAATGCGGTGAGCAAAGATGAAATCGCAGCTTTCGACATCAGAAGAGAAAAGAATTTGGAATTTTTGATCAACGAAGTTTCTCTAAGAGAAGTTCTTGGAAAATTCTAAATGAAAATTTCAACAGCCTTGTCGCAAGCTAGACTGGTGCTAGATTCAAAGGGTGTGAGTAATAGCGGATTAGATTCACTAATTCTTCTATCTCACACCCTTTTTCTTTGCGGCAAAAGTTTTTCGAAAGAGTGGGTAATTTTTAATCCAGATTTTGAATTGGATTTGGATCAGCAAAAAATCTTCCTCGGCCTTGTTTCGCGCAGGGAAAATCGTGAACCAATTTCACAAATAATCGGCAAAAGAGAATTTTTCGGCGAAGAATTTTTGGTGAGTAAAAATGTTTTGGATCCGCGCCCAGATTCAGAAAGTTTGATCGAGTTGATCCTAAAAATTTTTCCAGAAAAAACTAAAAAACTAAAAATTTTGGAACTGGGAGTTGGGTCGGGATGTCTTATCCTAACATTGCTTAGGCTCTACGTGGAAGCGAGTGGAGTCGGAATTGATATTTCCAGTGAGGCGCTAGAAATTTGTAAAAAAAATTCTGAGAAACAGTTGGTTTCGGATCGTTTAAAATTGTTGAAATCGGATTTATTTGAGATCCTGAAACAAGCTCAGGATGACGGTTATGAAACTCAGAAAGGTGACTTCGAAGGTCAAAAAAAATACGATTTAATCATCTCAAATCCGCCTTACATCCCGTCAAAAGAAATCGAAGATTTGGAGCCTGAAGTCAGAATCCACGAGCCCAGAATTGCTCTTGATGGAGGAAGTGACGGGCTAGATTTTTATCGCAAAATTGCCACTTCCGCAGAAAATTTTTTGAATAAAAACGGAAAAATAATTCTTGAAATTGGCTTCGGACAAAAAGAAGAAATCGTCAAAATTTTTTCTAAAAATAAATTTAAGCTCACCGATTTGAAGCCCGATTTGGCAGGCACTGATCGAGCTTTGTGTTTTGAACTTTAAGAAAATGTTAATCTTAAAAACCATCGCAGAAATCAGAAATCACCTGCAAAAAGAGGCGGTTTCCAAAAGAAAAATTGCGCTCGTTCCGACGATGGGAGCGCTTCACGAAGGTCACTTATCTTTGGTAAGAAAAGCGCGCGAACTTGCGGAAATAGTGGTTGTAAGCATCTTCGTAAATAAAGCGCAATTCAACGATCCAAGCGATTACCAAAAATATCCGCGCCAAGTCGAGCAAGATTTGGAGAAGTTAAAAAATTCTGGTGCGACTCACATTTTTATTCCGAGCGACGAAGAAATTTTTTCCGCTGATTTTGCGTTTAAAATTATTCCGACGAGATTGGTCGATTGCCTCTGCGGATCAGCTCGTCCCAATCATTTTGATGGTGTTGCACTGGTCATTTCCAAACTGTTCAACATCATAAAACCAAGCATCGCGATCTTCGGGCAAAAAGATTTTCAGCAATTGCAAATCATTAAAAAACTCGTCGAAGATTTGAATTTCGATATTGAAATTTTCGCTCACGAAATAGTTCGAGAAAAAAGTGGGTTGGCGATGTCGTCACGAAATCAAAGATTGTCCGCGGACAATAAAATCAAGGCCGCAAACATATTTAAAATCTTATCAGAAATAAAAAATGAAGTCGGTGATTGCGAAAAAATTCTGCAAAAAAAACGTGAAGAATTACTAGAAATCGGATTTGAAAAAATTGATTATTTAGAAATTCGTGAAGAAGAAAATTTCAAATTGGTCAAAAATTTTAACTCGCAAAATCCAGCTAGAATATTCGTTGCAGTTTACTTGAGCGGAATTAGGTTGATCGATAATTTAAAACTGTGAAACGCCTACTCTAGCAAGCATTTCCAAACAATTAATTTTCCTAAAAATATGATTTATATCATCGCCAGCAATATCGGTTTGGCACTTATGATGATCATAATTTACGTGCGATATTCTCACTTCAGAATTTCATCAACGACGGAAATTCGCGATCTTCGCAAAAAGCTCGACAAGGAAATCGAGTTCAGAAAAAGCATCGAAGGCAATTTGGAATCGACCGCTAAAGGTTCCAGCCAAAAAACCGAATCTCTGCTGCGCGAAGTCGGCGGATTGCGGAAAGAAAAAGAAAGCGAAGTTAAGCTTCGACTCGAAGCTGAAAAACAAATCGAGCTCGCATTGCAAAAAACTGACGAAGTTCAGAAGCGCATGAAAGATTGGAGCATCGTGCAAGATGCGGTGATGAAGGATTACAAAGAATCGATCGTGAAATTAGGAAACGAGCTTTTCAAGAAGATGAATGACAGCTACAAGGTTGAAGTTGAAACCAATCGCAACCTCATTGGGCGGATATCTCAGACTGTCGCAGAGTTGATGGAAAAAAACTTTTCTACCTCCAAAAAATCCGCGGAAAAATCGAAAGAAGAGGGTTATGTTTTGGAGCAAGACGGGGAGCGTCAGGAAAATGACATCGTAAAAATTCTTGTCGCTGACTTGCATAGCACCATGAAAGCGAACGGACATTTCGTGAACAAAGATTATTTTTTGCCGTCAAATTTTGACAAAATAAAAGCAAAATTACTGCTCTGCGAAGTGGCTTACGTGGCCGAAGAAAAGCTCTACATCATTGACTTCAAGGCATGTCGCTATCTCGCAGAATATAAAAATCTCAGTGCCACAAACAAACCTGAAGCTGATGCAATTCTAAAACAAAAACTCGACAAATATGTGGCCTATCTCAGCAACAAAAAATATCGCGATTCGATTTTAAAAGTTCTCTCCACAACTACCGCAAAATTTTCTGGCGAGATCATGATCGTTGGAATGTCATCGCAAGAGGACATGAAAATTTTGAAAGAATTCCGTTACTACGAACAGCTACGCAAGCTTGATTTTGAAGTCATGGACTTCGATGAAGTTAACAATTTAGTTTTGTAATTTATGACAGAAACGCTTCCAAAAATTGCCGCAAAAACTCCATTCGCAATCGAGACAAAAGCGGGGCAAAAATATTCTTGGTGTGCTTGCGGCCTTTCTCAAAACCAACCCTTTTGTGATGGATCCCACAAGGCTCATAAAAATCCCGACGGCACTAGCGTGATGAAATCCGTGGCCTTCGTCGCTACGGAAGACAAAACCATTTATTTTTGCGGCTGCAAACATAGCAAAAATGGAATGTTCTGCGATGGCTCGCATTCCTCGCTCTAAACGATGTCCGAATCAGCAAAAAAACGCATCGATCTCAACAATCTCTTCGCATTAATTCCATTTTTTAAGCCCTACAAAAAAGACGTGATGCTAGCTTTGCTGGCACTTTTGGTCACGGCTTTCATGGTTTTATTTTTCGGCAAGGCGATAAAATATCTGATCGATTTCGGCTTCTCGCAAAAAAATCCGCTTTTTTTAAATTTGATTTTACTCGCCTTTGTCGCGGCGGTTTTGGTGATGGCGATGGCCGGCTATTACCGCTCGCTGATCATCAATTCGGTTGCAGAAAAAGTTATTTCCGATCTACGCAAAAAAGTTTACGACCACATCATTCGCGTCTCGGCGGAATTTTTTGAGCTGACAAAAACCGGCGATGTCATCTCCCGCCTCACCGTCGACACCACTGTTCTCTACGCTGTAATCAGCAACACGATTTCTTTTTGTCTGCGAAACATCCTGCTTTTTTTCGGAGGAATTTGTTTTTTATTTTTAACCAGCGGCAAATTGAGTTTGGTTTCTGCGATGATTATTCCGCTAGCAATCGCGCCGATCATCATCATGGGGCGGTCGATTAAAAATTTAGCGCATCAGTCGCAAGCCGCGCTAGCTTCGGTTGGAGCGCATATCGAAGAAACAATCAACGGCGTAAAAACAATCCAATCCTATCTCTGCGAAGAAAAAGAAGTGCGCAATTTTTTTAGCTTTGTCGACTCGGCGCTAAAAATTTCTTTGGAAAAAATTCGCATTAAATCTTTGATGATTGCTTTCGTGATTACTTTCGCATTCGGTGGAATCGCGCTTGTTCTCTGGGTTGGTGGGCATGATGTTTTGAGCGGGAAAATTACCTCCGGCGATCTTTCTTCCTTCATTTTTTATTCTGTAATTACTGCAACTTCGCTTGTGTCGCTCAGTCAAATCGCAGGACAATTGCAAAGTGCTTCCGCCGCAGCAAAAAGAGTTTTTGAACTTTTAGAAATCGAGTCTCCAGTCAAAGAAATCGCCATTCCGCAAGCTTTTGATGTGACGAAAGAAATTGTGTTAAAATTTCAGGATGTAAATTTTACTTATCCAAGTCGCAAAGATTTTGCGGTGCTGAAAAATTTTAATTTGGAAATAAAAGCGAAAGAAAAAATCGCGATTGTTGGCTTGAGCGGAAGTGGCAAAAGCACGATCCTTCAGCTGCTGTTGCGCTTCTACGATGTTGATTCTGGAATGGTCACTCTGAATGGTCATGACGTAAAATCCCTTTCATTTTCTGATCTGCGCAAAAATTTTTCTTACATCTCGCAAGATTGTTTTATTTTTTCCGGCACGATTTTTGAAAACATCGCCTATGCCGATAAATCAACGGTGGAAGCTGATGTTGAAAAAATAATTTCTCGGAATCCGGCGCTGCATTTCATCAATAAATTGCCGTTGAAAATGCATAATTTTGTTGGCGAAAAAGGCATAAAACTTTCTGGTGGCGAAAGACAACGAATTGCCATCGCGCGCGCGATTATCAAGGATTCGCCGATTTTACTTTTGGACGAAGCAACCTCAGCTTTGGACAATCAAAATGAGCAAGTGATCACGCGAGCAATTGCAGATTTGGCGAAGGAAAAAACTGTAATTACAGTCGCTCACAAATTTTCGTCGGTCATTCATGCCGATCGAATTATTTTTGTGAAGGATGGCGAAATAGCGGAGATCGGCTCGCATCATGAGCTCATCGTATGGAACGGGCTTTACAAAAAAATGTATGAAGCGGAAATTTTGGGAGAATAAAACGAAGCTGATTCAAAAAGTAGTGGACCCCGCAACAAGTGCGGGGTGACAAATGGAGGTGCGGGGTGACAAATGGAGGTGCGGGGTGACAATGGAGATGGAATATTCTCAACTCATCACTCCACATTCTCAACTCATCACTCCACATTCTCAACTCATCACTCCAACTCTTAACCCATCGCCACATACCATCAATCTGTCACCACGCACTTGTTGCGGGGTCTAAAAAGTTAAAAAAATCTGACTTTTAAACCATGAAACTAAGAACATTAATCTTCTGCCTCACCTTTATTTGCACCGCTTCGCAAGGCATCGCGCAAAATGTAGCTCTGTTAGTTTGGGATAAAAAAGCGAATCAAAAAAATGAATTGCCCTATAATTTTCGCGACTTGTCAGCGCTCGGAATTAACGCGATTGGTAGCGCACAATTTTCCGAAACTCAGCTGAAAGAAGTTCGAAAAAAATATCCGAATGAAAAAATTGTGATCGTGGATTTGCGTCGCGAAAGTCACGGTTTCATCAATGGTAGCGCGGTTAGTTGGCGCTCGCCTTTCGATGGCTCGAACATCAATAAAAATTCTTCAAAAATTTTGCGCGATGAAAAAGTTCGACTTAATTCCGTGAAAAAAGATCACGAAATAATCGTAAATAAAATTTTGGAAAAGGATGAAAAAAATGGTTGGTACGAAGAAGTCGAGCCAGAAATTATTGCAGTTGAAAAAATTTCAACCGAAGAAAATTTAGCGAAAGAAAATGGTTTCGAATATAAAAGATTTTTTGTGCGAGATCATGGCAATCCTGATGCAAAACAGCTTTTAGAAATCGTAAATTTTATAAAAAATTTTCCACAAGATAAAAAAATTTATGTTCATTGCGCTGCAGGAAGAGGGCGCACCACAACTTTTTTAACCATTTACGACATCATAAAAAATGGCGACAAATTAAGTTTGGAAGAAATTTTAAAGAGGCAGGAAAAGATAGGCGGGATAAGGCTTGATGATGTTGACTCTGACTCTGAATGGAGAAAAAAACTCGCCGAAGAAAGATTGAAAATGGTGCGGGAATTTTATGCTGGCAACAACGCCAAATAAAAATTACCACATGGCGGAATGATTCACAATGTCATGCTGAGCCTGTCGAAGCATGATTCTGGACTCGGTGCTTAGAATCATGCTTCGACAGGCTCAGCATGACGCTGAAGTTTAATCGGCTTCTTCAACTGGAGTGAGTATATACCTGTCCGCCCCTACAAATGATCAAATTTTGTTTAAAAAATCTTCGCCACTTCAATCACAAAAGAATTTCTTCCTACTTTTTTTGAATTCGGAATTTGATATCCGCCGTAAAAAACAAAATCTTGCGGAAGTGCATAACTAAAGCCCGTAGCCCATATTCCAAGTGAATGATTTCCGGAATACCAATCAGAAATAAAACTAAAATCACTGGTAATTTTTTGCTCAAAACCACCGATGAAACAGGTGACGTTCCCCCCAAAAATTTGTTTGCTGCCGTTGCTGATTCCCGTTGTGAATCGCGTGTTGCTTTGCGGAAGCGTGACGCTGGCGGCGCTGTAAAGCCAATGCCCGACGCCATTTCCTTGTAGTGAAAAAGGGAGCTGCGATCCGAGAATAATTTTGGGCTGATATTTTTTTGTCGCGGAATTTTCGAGGGGCAAAACAGTTTTAAATCCAAGCCCAAGCGCGGCATTTTTTGAAGCGGGAGATCCGATGTTGAACAGCGTTGCATCTAGCTCAGTATTGGCTCCAACGCCGTGAGCAAAATAGTTTGTGGTGTTAAAAAATTGGTCGGGATCTTTGGCGCGAAATTGCGATTCGTGCTGCAGAAAATTTTTATTTTTGGCGGTAACGTCGGCAGAAGGGACGTTAAAAATTGTTTGTTGAGAGTAGGCGGGAGAAGCGGCGAGAGAGACGAGGTGAAGTGAGAATAAAAAAATTAAACCGCAGAAATTTTTTTTCATTTTTTAGAATTAAAATTACGTTGCAGCGAAGTGGTGGACTTGGGCGGATTTGAACCCCTGCTGACGCGGAGCGCAGCTAAAATAAATTTAGGCGCTTCACTCGATTTTCATGGTGGGCTTGGGCGGATTTGAACCGCCGACCTACTGATTAAGAGAAAGAATTCTGTAAAAAACTACAACAATTCAAAAATCACGGCAACAATGGAATCAAGGCTTTGCAGGTTTTTTCTTGTTGGTGATTATTTTGGTTTTTTGCTATTTTTTGTGAAAAAGTGTGCCGCCAAGTGTCCCGCAGAAATTGTTAAATCTCGTTGCTGTTGATTAAATCTTTAACATCTGGAACGCCATTAATCCCAAAACAATTGATCCTAATAAAGTAACAATGGGACCAGATTTTTTGGAAAGTTTTCTAGCTAGATAAAGACCGACAATTGTGGAAATAAAAGCCCAGATCCCAATTGAAATGATGTAGGAAGTAATCGGCTTCTCTGCTAGGCCCAATCCTATTCCGACTCCGAAGGCATCTAGACTGGTTGCAAAAGAGACGATTAAAACTTTGGTGAAACTGTGAAAATCTAATTTCTCTATTTTTACCTCTTTACTAAGGAAGTCGCCAATACCTTCGTAGGCCATGTGGAGGGCAACTCCTGCAAGCAATGCAAATGCAATCCAATGGTCGATTGATTTCAATTTACTAATCAAGTGAGTTCCTGCCATTGCGCCGATTAAAGCGAACAAGGCTTCCGCCACCCCTGATGAAGCAGCAAATTTAATTGCATCCTTTTTGGAGAATGGTCGGAGTCCCATTGCAACTGCCGCAGAAAAGGAATCTGCGCTTAAAATTAAACCAACGACGATGACTTCAAAACCTAGAGGCATGTGAAAAATTGTTATTTTGTTAATTTGCTTACCAGTTTCGCCACAAGCCAAGTCTCATCATTAATAAATTTTATCCCCGCATCTTCAGCGGAGCGCAGATAAAATAACCTGCTGACGCGGGAGCGCAGCTAAAATAACCTGCTGACGCGGAGCGCAGCTAAAATAAATTTATGCGGCTCGATTCTCGGTAGTAAGTGGTGGGCTTGGGCGGATTCGAACCGCCGACCAATTGATTAAGAGTCTGATTTTTGCAAAAAACCGCAATTGACTAAAAATGACGGCAACAATGAAATCAAGGCTTTGCAGCTTTTTTCTTGTTGTTAGCTACTCTGATTTATTGCCAAAATTTGTGGATAAATGTCCCACCAGTGTCCCACAGAAATAATCAAAATTTCGACTATTTTTCCAGCAAGCTTAGGTAAGAATCAAACCTGAATAATTTATTTCTCTTCTGCTCGGTTTCGAGTTTTAGAATCTCAATCCCTCTCGACTCAAACACATTCTTTGCTACCAAAGAACCACTGCAAATACTAAAATTAACATCAGTAATCCAGTTCCAAAGCTGAGTAGCACGTACTCGCATTGGTCAAATTTAGTCAGGTTGATTTCTCTTTGATCTGGGATCTCTGAGCTCATACCTTCCTTAACTTCGCTTCGCATCGAAATGTAAGAAAGTAAAACTAGAATTAAAATTGATAGCGTGAAGCACATAAATCCAACAAATGCAAAGCTCTTTGTTAAACTAGTTAGGACAATCTTATCTTTTGTTATCAGGTAAACTAGAATTACATTTCCGGACGATGCCAAAGCCAATACGGAGGAAAAGAAGATTCTAAAACTTTGTGCGAAAGAAATAAACGGTTCACTCATATCGTTAATTTTGTTTGTTGATTAACTTAACCCCAAGCCAAGCCTCATCATTAATAAATTTTATCCCCGCATCTTCAGCGTAGCGCAGCTAAAATAACCTGCTGACGCGGAGCGCAGCTAAAATAAATTTATGCGGCTCGATTCTCGGTATGGAAG
>CAINKA010000116.1 GCA_903849835.1 uncultured Alphaproteobacteria bacterium | reverse complement strand
GGCGCTGAAACGAAGGGAATGGGTGAATGGGTTGTGGGAGAGGTCTTCATCCTTCACAAATCCAGTGTTTTACAGCTCGATTTTTGAACCTTCACGAGAGGTAGTTTTGTGAGGGAATTTTTTTCTAATGACGGATCTGGGATAAAATAACGCATCATACGGCTGGGATATTTATTGCAGATATTGTCATGAATTATCTTGCCAGTTTCGTGATACAGTATGGCTGAATTTTGATTATTTGGATGCCCTTCGGCTAAGGTAAAAGATGGTACATCAGAAAATTTTTTACCATTCATCCCTCTTTCAGATAGAAAGCTCAAGCCCTGCATTGAAAAAAATAAAAAACCGTAATCATTGGATAATTCTTTTAAGAATTCTTCTATCAATCTTTTTAAGATTTGTGTTTGCGGCATATTTTTTTAAATTTTTCCAAAACTTGATCAATGGTCGATGGAAGAATTTGGTTTTCTGTAACAAAATCTAATAAATAATTTTTTTTAGTAAAATTCTCTCAGAAAATAACCTCCCTCGTGAAGGTGTTGACTCAGTGTTAACTAAGCATTCTGAATTCCAACTTTTTCGAAGATGACAAACTTGAAACCTGAGATTGGTAAAGACTTAGCGCGGTTCTAAGAATATTTTCTTGCCCTTACTGCCAACCGCATCCCCAACGCATTAATAATCACGTCAACCAAAGCAAAAGACGGATTGCCCTTGGGGGAGAGAGCTTTGTAAATTGTTTGGCGATTTAATTTTAATTTTTGGGCGAGGTCTTGCACGCCGCCACCAGCAGTGACGATATTTCGCAGTGCCAACAAAAATGCCGGCAGATTTTTTTCTTGCTCAAAATCTTCAATGGCGACTTTCAAATAGAGGTCGCGGTTTTTTTTGCTGCGGGATAATTTTTCGAGAAAAGCCTCGCGCGCATTGCGATAGGTGGCGAGTTTTGCGTGGTTTATTTTAGCGAATTTTACACCGCTAATGTCGTTTTTAATTCTGACTGTCATTTTGGTAATCCTCTAAATGTTGTTTGGCTTTGTTGATGTCTTTGCTTTGCGATGACTTGTCTCCCCCGCAAAGAATTAAAATTGTTTGGGAGTCTAAAATAGAAAAATACACCCGATAACCCGAGCCAAAGTGAAAGCGTAATTCACATATTTTTTCATCAATCTGTTTCCAATCACCCAAAAATCCGTATTCTTCGATGCGATCAATTCGATCGCGAATTCTGAATTCTGTTTGCCGATCTTTAAGTTTTAGAAGCCAATTGCTGAATGGGTCGCGACCTTTCTGGTCTTGGTAGAATAAAATTTTCACGTGGTGTTGAGTTTATTGCTGGTGTCTCCTATAGAAGACAATTAAGTTTGTGAAGAACTAAGAGTCAAATTCTGTTTGAATTAAAATCTGTAATTCTTCCATTCTCCAAGAAAATAAATTTTCCCGCAAATCCCTCTGCCAAATATTTCGTCTCCTCCTTGGAGTGGCTCACGTAAAGGATTGGCAGCGCTAGTTGTTGGTGAAGATTTTTGATGCAGTCGAGGATTTCTTTTTTGTTGTTGTCGTCTAAAGCAGACACGGGCTCATCCATCAATAAAATTTCTGGGGAAGTTAAAAGGCTGCGGGCGATGGCGATTTTTTGGGTTTCGCCGCCAGATAATTTGTCGGTTTTACGCGACAGCAGATTTTCTATTTTCAGCGCCGCGATGATTTTTTTTGGATCAATTTTTTGCTGATTTTTTGCGATGCGCTTGAAGCCGAAAAATAAATTTTCTTCGACGCTGAGATGCGGAAACAAACTATTTTTTTGCGAGACATAGCCAATTTTTCGCAAGTGAGTTGGGAGGAAAATATTTTTTGCGGAATCTTGCCATACCTCGCCATTGACCGTCAGTTCCGCTTTCTCGGCCTGTTCGAGTCCAGCGATGCAGCGCAGCAAAGTTGTTTTTCCGCTGCCCGACTGTCCGTAAATAATTGTGATTTGTGGCGCCGGAATTTTGAAATTTACATCCAAAATAAAATCTTCTTTCTGCAGCAAAAACTGCGCTGAAATTTCTGTCATGATTTTTTCCCGCCGTAAAAAAATAAAATCGCCAAAGCTGAAAAAGAAAAAATTAACAGCACCAAAGATAGAAAATGTGCCTCGCCATATTTCATAGTTTCGACGTAGTCGTAGATGGCGATGGAGACGGTTTGAGTTTTGCCGGGGATGTTACCGCCCATCATCAGCACTACTCCGAACTCGCCTAGCGTGTGGGTGAAGCCGAGCAAAGCGGCGGAAATAAATCCGCTTTTTGCTAGCGGAAAAACTATCGAGAGAAAGCGATCGCGCTTCGATGCGCGCAATGTGGCAGCAATTTCGAGCCAATGTTTTTCGATCGATTCAAAACTATTTTGGATTGGCTTGACGACGAAAGGCAGAGAATAAATCACCGAGCCGATGACGAGGCCAGTGAAGCTGAAGCTTAGAGACTGGCCGGTGAGAGAGTGCCAGAATTTTCCGATCGCGCTTGAAGGTGAAAGTAAAATCAGCAAATAAAATCCGATAATTGTCGGCGGCAAAACTAGTGGCAGCATGATGACGGCTTCGATCAAAGATTTTATTTTGCCTCGCCTTTGGGAAAGAAACCAAGCCAGCGGCGTGCCGAGGATGAGGAGGATTGTGGTGGTGATGAAGGCGAGGGAGAGGGAGAGGGGGATGGGGGTTAGGGGCATTTTTGGTTTTAAATTTTTTCTCAATGTCATGCTGAGCCTTGCTTCAATGTCATGCTGAGCCTGTCGAAGCATGATTCAGGTCTCGGTGCCTAGAATCATGCTTCGACAAGCTCAGCATGACATCGAGTTTTTGTAATTTTGATCAATCGGTTTTTTCCTCATTTTTTCTCAGTTTTCCTAATTTTTTTCTCTCCAAATAAATTCCTAAAAACGCATGAAAATTTCTCCGAAAGTTAAAAAAATTCTATCCTGCTACGAAAGCGACAATGCTGGCACCAAGACCAATTTGGCCAGAATTTTAATGCATGGAAAATTGGGCGGCACTGGCAAGGTTGTGATCCTTCCTGTCGATCAAGGTTTTGAGCACGGACCAGACAGAAGTTTTGCCGTAAATCCCGACGCTTACGATCCGCATTACCATTTCCAACTCGCGATTGATGCGGGCTTGAACGCTTACGCCGCGCCGCTTGGCATGATTGAAGCGGGAGCTGACACTTTTGCCGGAGCCATTCCAACAATCCTAAAAGTTAATTCTTCCAACTCTTTGCACAATGGTGGAACCGCGCCACATCAGGCTACAACAGGTTCAGTGAATGATGCTTTGCGTTTGGGCTGTTCTGCAATTGGCTTCACAATTTATCCCGGATCCGACGCCGCTTTCGACATGTTTGAAGAAATTCGTGAAATGTCGGAAGAAGCGAAATCAGTGGGTTTGGCGACTGTCATTTGGTCTTATCCTCGTGGCGGCGATCTTTCAAAAATCGGCGAAACTGCTGTCGATATTTGCGCTTACGCTGCCCACATGGCTGCACTTCTCGGCGCTCACATTATCAAAGTAAAACCGCCAACTCAAGCGCTTGAAAATCTTGAAGCGATTAAGGTTTACGAAAAAGTTCAAATCAAAATTGCAACCTTGGAAGAGCGCATCGCGCATGTGATGAAAGCGACATTCAACAATCGCAGAATCGTAGTTTTTTCTGGTGGCAGTGCAAAAGGTGAAACTGAAATTTACAACGAAATCCGTGAGATTTACAAAGGTGGCGCGAATGGCTCCATCATTGGTCGTAACACCTTCCAAAGACCGCGCGAAGAAGCGTTGAAGATGCTCGAAAATATCATTCAGATTTATCAGGGAAAATTTTAATTTTGTGTATTCAAATTCTGTAGGGGCTGGCCTTGTGCCAGCCTGTGGGCGACCACAAGGGTCGCCCCTACAAATAAAAAACCTCTCCATCTCCTTCCTAAATCACCAAGCAGTCAGCAACTTTTCCCTCCAATTATTTCCTAAAAAAATTACCGCATTAATCGGCCAAAGTGGGTCGGGCAAATCGCTTACGGCGTTGGCGATTATTGGCTTGGTGCGCAAGGCAAAAATTTCGGGCGAGATTCTTTTTGAGGGAAAAAATTTACTGCAACTCAGCGAAGCCGAGCTCTGCAAAATCCGCGGCAAAGAAATCGGTTTTGTTTTTCAGGATCCAAGCACGTCGCTGAATCCGCTGCATAAAATCGGCAAGCAAATTGCTGAAGCGATCACGATTCATCAGCCAAAAATTTCCAAAAAAAATCTCGAAAATCGCGTTAAAGAATTGCTGCAGATGGTCGATTTAGAATCGCTCAGCTCAAGGCTTAACGACTATCCTCATCAACTTTCAGGAGGACAAAAACAGCGCGTGATGATTGCGATTGCGCTGGCCAATAATCCCAAAATTTTAATCGCGGATGAGCCAACAACGGCGCTGGATGTGCGCGTTCAAGATGAAATTCTGAATTTGCTTTTGCGTTTAAAAAATGAGCTTGGGCTGGCGGTGTTGTTGATTACGCATAATCGGCGGATTGTGGAGAAGATTGCGGATGAGGTGGTGGAGATTGGCGAAAGCCAATCAGTCGTAAGTCGTAAGTCGAAAGTCGTAAGTCAAAGTTGCGAAGGCCTCGGAGCGAGATTTGCTGCAGGACGGGGTTTGCAACCCCGTCCTAACGTTGATGTCGACTCGCAAAAAATGAACGTGAGGACGGGGTTACAAACCCCATCCTGCAGCGTTGTCGGTCTTTCTGTTTCTCTCAACAAAACCCTCATCCTCAATGACTTAAATTTCTCCCTCGTCTCTGGCGAGAATCTCGGCATCATCGGCGAAAGCGGATCCGGCAAATCAACACTCGCTCTCGCCTTGTGCGGCCTGATTCCATCGAGTGGTGAAATAAAATTCTTCGGCGAAAAGACTTGGCAAAAAGATGAAAAATTTCTGCGCCGCAACGTCCAAATTATTTTTCAGGATCCCTTCTCAAGCCTTGATCCGCGCATGACGGTGGAGGAAATTATCGAAGAAGGATTACTGATTCATAAAACCTCCTTTGAAAAAGGAGGTGGCGCGCAGCGCCGGAGGATTTTCTCGTCGCGGCCTCAGTTTCTATTTTCAGCATTTCCTTCGCCTCATGAAAATCACCCGTCTCAATCGCTGTCGCGATTGATCCACCCTCTTTTTCAAAGAGGGTCAGCTGTCGACTTAATCCTCCGCCAACTCCATCTCGATCCAAATTTAAAATCCCGCTACCCCCACCAACTCTCCGGCGGACAGCGCCAACGCGTTGCAATTGCCCGCGCGCTCATCCTCAATCCGAAAATTTTAATTCTCGACGAACCGACCTCAGCCCTTGATTTTGCTACTCAAAACGAGATTTTAAAACTCCTCCTCGAAATCCAATCTAAGCAAGAAATTTCCTACATTCTGATCTCGCATGATTTGGATGTGGTGAATAAAATTTGTCACCGAACCTTAACAATTAGCCGTAAGTCGTAAGTCAAACCAAGTTTGGTGCGACTTACGACTTACGACTTACGATTTTTTTCATGAAAAAGCCTGAACTCCTTCTCCCCGCTGGCACTCTCGATCGCCTAAAAACCGCCATTCTTTACGGTGCGGATGCTGTTTATTGTGGCACGCCTGACATGTCACTTCGCGTCAAGTCTGGCTTCACTTTGGAGGATGTTGTCGAAGGCATAAAATTTGCTCACGATCACGGAAAAAAAGTTTACCTCACGCTCAATCTTTTTTCGCACAATAAGGACATCGAGAAACTTCCGCAATTCATCGAAACCGTTAAGGCTGTAAAGCCAGACGGGCTGATAATTTCTGATCCCGGAGTTTTTCAATTCGTCAAAACACATGCGCCTGACTTGGAATTGCACATCTCCACGCAAGCAAATGTTTGTTCGTGGCTGACGGTAGATTTTTGGGAGAAGCAAGGCGCGAGCTTGGTAGTCATGGCTCGCGAGGTTTCGTTCGAAGAGTTGGCGGAGATCAGAAAAAAATGTCCGAACATCAAAATCGAAACTTTCGTGCATGGTTCGATGTGCATGACTTATTCGGGCCGCTGCTTGCTTTCAAATTTTATGGCAGAGCGCGGAGCCAATCAGGGAAGCTGTGCGCACAGTTGCAGATGGGGTTACAAACTCAAAATAAAACTCAAAGACAACACGGAACACGAAATTGAAATCAACGAAGACAACAAAGAATTATTCGATTTTTTTCTCGAAGAAGAAATTCGCCCAGGGGCGCTGATGCCTTTTGAGGAGGACGTTCACGGCTCCTACATTTTAAATTCGAAAGATCTTTGCCTACTGCCAAAACTCGACGAATACATCAAAATCGGACTCGATTCTTTTAAAGTTGAAGGCCGCAACAAAACTGAATTTTACGCTGGCTCCGTTGCTCGCGTTTACCGCGCCGCGATCGACGACTACATGCGCGATCCGCAAAATTGGAATCACGAAGACTACATGGATGAAATTAATTCCGTCGCAAATCGTGGTTACACTTTGGCATTCCACGAAGGCCGCCTGACTGATTTGGCGCATGATTATGAAAGTACAGGCTCGACAAGTTTTTACGAATATGCGGCAAAAGTTGTAGCGTGGGATGGGGATAATTTAATCGTTGAAGGCAAGAACCGTCTGGACGCAGGGGATGTGTTGGAATTTTTATCGCCTTCGATTCGCGAGCCGATTTTGCTGCGAATTTACGAGTTCAAAAAAGTGAAACAAAATTCGGTGGGAGATTTTATCGATCACGAAATTTCAGATAAGTTGCACGCTGGTCAGAGGCCGCTTTTCAAAATTCCTGCGGCTGATTTTCATTTGTTCAGCAAAGAGAATTTAAGAAAACTTCTGCCGCCGCTTTCTTTGGTGCGCAAAGAAAAATCCAACATCGAATCGGAGAAATTAAAAGTTGAGTCGCGCCAACTTTCGCACCAACTCGAAGCGGGAAATGCGCGCCAAGAAAAATACGAAAATAAGCGTAAAAAATATTTCACCGCGCTAGAACTCGGTGACGAAAATATTTCTCCAAGAACCCCGCGAACCGGCACCGAAGGCTGCTGCGGCAAAAGTTGCAACGGCTGTTTAATTTTTTGGCACGACGAAAAATACGCGAAGGCGAGGGAGATCGCGAAGACGAAAAAAATTGGGGAGATGCTTTAAAAAAGCTCTCACCGCAGGACGGGGTTTGTAACCCCGTCCTCACGTTCAGTTAAAAGTTTAGTCGGAGTTCAGATTTAAAATTTACATGAACATGGGGACTTAAGTTACAAACCCAGTCCCGCGCAGGAAAAAGTGAAAAAAAATTAAAAGAAAACGATTGATGAAAAAAAAATTAGTAATCGCCATCGATGGCCCATCAGCTTCGGGGAAGGGAACTCTCGCAAAAAAAATTGCGGCGCATTTCGGGTTGGCTTTTCTCAATACCGGCGCGATTTATCGGCTGATTGCACTGCGGGTGATTTTGCAAAAAATTGATCCGAAAAACTTCGACGAAAAAATTTCCGAGCTGACAAAAAGCATTTCCGCAAGTGATTTAGAAAACGAAAAACTTTTCGGCGAAGATGTTGGCGCTGTCGCTTCGGTGATTGCAAAAAATAAAAAACTTCGCGCCGCGATTTTTGATTTTCAGCGTGATTTTGTTGAGCGTGGCAAAAAAGAAAAAAATGGTTGTGTGCTTGATGGGCGCGATACCACGACGGTTATTTGTCCCGATGCTGACTTCAAATTTTTTGTGACAGCTGATGTCGAAATCCGCGCCCAGCGCCGCTTCGCACAGCTAAAAATTCCTTACGAAGAAATTTTAGCGCAGCTAAAAAAGCGCGACGAAAATGATTTGAATCGGGCAGACTCACCTCTTACAATCACGCCAGACGCGCTTGTAATCGATAATGGAAAACTTTCGATTGAAGAAGGATTTCAGAAAATTTTAGGAATAATTCAAAAATAAAAATGCCAAACCTACAAAAAATCTCCCGCTGCCTCATCTCCGTTTCTGACAAAACAGGAATCGTCGAACTAGCTAAATACCTAGCTTCACGCGGTGTCGAAATAATTTCTACCGGCGGAACTTTTAAACTTTTGCAGCAAGAAAAAATTCCCGCTCGGGAAATTTCTGACTTCACAAATTTCCCCGAAATGATGGATGGGCGCGTCAAAACTTTGCATCCAAAAGTTCACGGCGGATTGCTGGCGGTGCTTGAAAATCCTGAGCACGCAGCCGCTGCAGAAAAACATCAAATCGAATCAATCGATCTTTTGGTGATCAATCTTTACCCATTTGTTGAAACGGTTGCGAAGACAAATGACGAAGAAGAAATCATCGAAAATATTGACATTGGCGGGCCGGCAATGGTGCGTTCGGCGTCGAAAAATTTTGCTTACAAAACTGTGATTAGCTCGGTTGAACAGTACGAAAATTTGATTGCGGAGATGGAAAAAAGTTCTGGCGCAACATCCTTTGAATTCAGGAAGGACTTGGCGGCGCAGGCTTTCAAAAATATTGCTGACTATGACATTGCGATTTCGAATTGGTTTAATCGCGATGTCACCCTGAGCCTGTCGAAGGGTGATTCTAGCCCGAATTCTGAATCATCCTTCGACAAGCTCAGGATGACATTTGAGTTGTCTGGAAAGTTGAAGCAAGAGCTCCGCTACGGCGAAAATTCTCACCAAAAAGCTGCGGTTTATTCAGCTTTAAATCCCTCCTCAGATTCTGGAATCGTGAATGCAAAACAGCTGCAAGGAAAAGAGCTCAGCTACAACAACCTCAACGATTCTGACGCCGCCTACAATTTAATTTTGGAATTCGAAAAACCGGCCTGCGCGATTATTAAACACGCAAATCCTTGCGGTGTGGCGATTGGTTTAAGCCTGCTTGAAGCCTACAAGCGCGCGCTTTCATCCGATCCAAAATCCGCCTTCGGTGGCATTGTTGCGCTCAATGGAAAAGTTGACGAAGCGCTCGCAACCGAACTTTCGAAAATGTTTTTTGAAGTAATTATTCTGCGCGAAATTGACGAAAAAGCGTCTTTGATTCTAGCGGCGAAAAAAAATCTACGAGTGCTGATTGCGGATTTTAAAAAAGCGGCGGGAAGCCAGATTAAATCAGTGTCGGGAGGATTCTTAATTCAGGATTTGGATCAAAAAATAATTAGCAAAAGCGACTTAAAATTAGTCTCAAAAAAATCAGCCAGCGAATCCGAAATCGAACAATTAATTTTCGCAATGTCAGTGGCAAAACACGTGAAATCAAACGCGATTGTGGTGGTGCAAGATTTTCAAACAGTAGGCCTAGGAGCCGGCCAGACAAGCCGCGTCGACGCTTGCGAAATCGCCTGCAAAAAAGCCGCAGAATTTTTCGACGGCGAAAAAAATATCGACAAAGCGCACGGCGGATTTTTAGCCTCCGACGCCTTTTTCCCCTTCGCCGACAACATCGAAATCGCCGCTAAATTCGGAATCAAAGCCATTGTCGCGACAGGCGGCTCAATGCGTGACGGCGAAGTGATTGCCAAAGCCGACGAAAAAGAAATCGCGCTTTATTTCATCGAGACGCGGCATTTTAAGCATTAAGCACTTCCAAAACTCTTTCATGCAGCTCTCTATTCCCGCAAGCGATCAACCTCACATTCGATTCCAATCCCAACTCACTTCCATCCCACCCAGTCACGATCCCACCGGCCATTTTCATGATCGGTAAAAGTGCGGCGTAATCGTAAACTTGCAGGCCGGTATCAATCACGATGTCAACAAATCCGCTGGCGAGCGAGGCGTAGGAATAACAATCGCCGCCGTAAATTATTCCGCCGAGTTTTTGATATTTTGTCAGGCCGGAAATTTTTTTGAGAATTTTTTTATCTTCGCCGCGAAAGTGAAATGACGAGCTGGCGCACATCACCGCGTCAGAAATTTTTCTGCAATTTCGTGTTTTAATTTTTACGCCGTTAAGCCACGCGCCTTCGCCTTCAATGCCGATCCAGCGTTCACCCGTGATCGGTTGATTCATGATTCCGAGCACAGATTTTCCTCGATGTGTCAGCGCAATCAGAGTTCCAAAAAGTGGGCGGCCGATGATGAAAGACGAGGTGCCGTCAATCGGATCAAGAATCCAAACAAATTCCGCGTCAGGATTTTTTACACCAAATTCTTCGCCGATAATTCCGTGTGTCGGAAATTTTTTTTCAATTTCGGCGCGAATAATTTTTTCAATTTCGCGATCAGCTTTGGTGACGGGAGTTTCGTCATTTTTCTGCATCTCGCCGTTGGGCAAACGAAAATATTTTTTAATAATTTCAGCGGATAAATCGGCGAGATGATTGGCGAAGGAAATGATTTCTTGGGACGGCATGAATTTAAGATTTAAGATTTAAGATTTAAGATTTAAGATTTAAGAATCGAAATTCTCCAATGACGCAAAAAAGTCGATGTCATGCTGAGCCTGTTGAAGCATGATTCAAGGCATGGGCTCG
>CAINKA010000115.1 GCA_903849835.1 uncultured Alphaproteobacteria bacterium | reverse complement strand
TATGGAGTTGAAGAGAATATTAGCAGAGCCACCAAATTTAGCAGAACTTATTTAGCTCAAATGGATGCGCTAAAAAAATATCGCAGCAAGGGTGATCAGAAAATTACCGTTGAGCACATCAACATTAATGATGGCGGAAAAGCTTTCATTGGAACAGCTAATACTCAGATCAATAACGGCATAGACGAGCTGATAAATGGAGGGGTGGGGAAAAATGAAAAGTAGAAACATTACCCCATGCAAACATAAATTTAACATTAAAGATGCTAAAAAATGTGGAGCTAAAACCAGAAATAAAACTTCCTGTAAATCAGCGGCAATGAAAAATGGAAGGTGCAGAATGCATGGTGGTAAGTCAACTGGGGCAATAACTCAGACAGGGATTGAGAGAATTAAAAAAGCCAATTTCAAGCACGGACTTTACACGCAGGAAAGTCTCGAGTTTAAAAGAGATGCTGCAGAATTTTTAAAAATGAGTAAAAGGTTTTTGAGTGAGCTTGGATAAGGGATGACGAGATGATAAGGGGTTTGATGTGACTTTGTGGAAAAGTATCCCCAGAGTATCCCCGAAGAATTTGGTAAGAAGTGATAAAGGCTGTGAAGCCTAGAGGGAAGTGGTTGCGGGGGCTGGATTTGAACCAACGACCTTCAGGTTATGAGCCTGACAAGCTACCGGGCTGCTCTACCCCGCGATAAAAAAACTCCGAACTTTCGCTCGGTAAGCATTTGTTTTGTTTGCTTGCGCAAACTGGGGCTGCTCTACCCCGCGATAAAAAAAACTCCGAACTTTCGGTAAAAAAACCTAAGCCAAAGAAGGTCGTGCAACCTAGAAATTAAAAAGCTAATTGCAAGTCGTTAACTATAAAACCAATCCACGATGTCATGCTGAGCCTGTCGAAGCATGATTCGTGGTGCGGTGTTCAAGAATCATGCTTCGACAGGCTTAGCATGACATCGTGGACTTATCGATCGCACAATTGATTGCCTAAAAAATAACCCTCACATCCACAACGCCAAAAGCATGTTTGATTTTTAAAACTTCCGCTTCTCCAAACAAATATTTTTGCGGCAATTCAACTTTAGAAATTTTTTCATTTTGCTGAATTACAAAAAAAACTTTGCTAGATTTTTTGGAACCATCCTCAGTTTGAACCCTAGAGAGCAGGGCTTTGATGACGGGAAGAGAATCTAAAGTTTTTATTTCTATTTCAATCGCAGAGAAGATCTTTTTCTCAACTATCGGCGATAAAATTATTGGAGCAGAAGATTCGCGATTGAATTTATTATCACGGTTGGAGTCACGGTTTTTATAGTTCGAACGCGCTGGCTGTTTTTTAATATCCTCAAAATCTTTTTCCTGCGCTTGGGTGTTTCTGATAAAATCATCCATCTTTTTTACGTCACGAACTAAAATTCTGACACCGCCTTCATCCTTACGAATCAAGCATTCAAGAGCAACCGCAGTTCCATCGACCAAAATATCACGAACTGATGTAATCAAGGCTTCATCAAAAATCATCGCTTCAAAAATTCCGAATGGATCAGAAATTGAGAGATAAGCGAAACGTCCGCGTGGCCCTGAGCGGTGCTTGCTGGCAGCAATTACTCCCGCCATTTTTACTAAGTTTCCGTCGATAAGCTCATCCCGCTCAAGCTTGTCAGAAAAGATTGCGCCGCGTTTTTTTAGATCAGAAATATGGTCATCAAGAGGGTGTTCGTTTAAAAAAAATCCGAATGCTTCGAATTCTTTTTGAAGACGTCCAGCCTTATTCCAATCGGAAACTTTTTTTAATTCTGGTTTTGAATTTCCTTCGGGAAGCCCGCTAAATAAGCTCATTTGGTTGGATGAAGCTTCCTCTTTTTTTTGAGTTGAGTAAGCAGAAAGCATTTCGAATGATTCCGAAATTTGGCAGCGATTTTTATGTAATGAGTCGAAAGAGCCAGATTTGGCAAGGGCTTCTATGGATTTTTTATTGATTGAACGCGGATCTAATCTTTCAGCAAAATCGTAAACATCTTTAAAAGTTCCATTGGCAACACGCTCTTTTATCACATTTTCCATCATGCCAAAACCAACGGCTTTTATTGCACCAAGTCCAAATCTGATGGCAAATTTTTCTTGCGACATGCTAGGCAATAAAAAGTAAAATTAGGATTCCAACCGCTATTCTGTAGATGCCAAAAGGCACAAAATTATTTTTACTGACAAAATTAACGAACCATTTGATCACCAAAATTGCTGAAAAAAACGATGCGAGTAATCCGATTAAAATTAGCTCGATATTTGCGGTTGTAAGCTCCGCAGAGTTTTTGAAAAGATCGTAAAGACTTGCTGCAGCAATTGTTGGAATTGCTAAAAAGAAGGAAAATTCAGTAGCAGATTTTCTGTTCAATCCAAGTAAAAGCCCTCCGATTATGGTTGCTCCCGATCTCGAAACTCCCGGAATCATCGCGATGCATTGGAATAATCCGATGTAAAAAGCAGAGAGTGGTTTGATGTTATCTAGATTTTCAACTTCAGATTTTCGCGGTTTACGATCGATAAAAATCATCACAATGCCGCCGAAAATTAGCGCAATCGCAATCACTAAATTGGAGAAAAGAAATTTCTTTATCAATCCGTGAAAAAGCGCGCCAAATATAGCGGCAGGAAGAAAGGCTAAAACTAAATTCAGAATAAATTTTTGCTGATTTTTTTCTTTAAAATTCAGGATAAGTGAAAAAATTTTCTGACGATAAATTACGCAAATTGCGAGAATCGCTCCGAACTGAATTACGATTTCAAATAAATTATTTTTGATTGATTGGAAATCGATGAGATGTGATGAGATCAACAAATGCGCGGTTGAAGAGACTGGAATAAATTCCGTTAGACCTTCAACAATTCCAAGAAAAACAGCTTTGAGGAGATCGATAAAATTCAGCACTTTTTATTTTCTTGAAGTTTGGTACCTCCGATCCGAATCGAACGGACACGTCCTAAAGGACAATAGATTTTGAGTCTATCGCGTCTACCAATTCCGCCACAGAGGCATTCTAAGGATTCTTAAAATGAGTAGAGAAGGGTGCTCAAACTTTTTTAAAGTTTTTGGTACGAGCAAAAAATTTGGCCAAGAAATTTGAAATTATTTTTTCAAATTTTCTTGACCAAACCCAAAAGTAAGAAATCTAAAAAGTAAAAAATTTTGGGAAGGTCACTTTAGCAATTGGCTTTCTAGAAAGTCAAAAACCTTTAGAATGGTTTTACTTTTTTAATAAAATTCGCAGTGGCTGGAATTTTGTATGGTCAACCCTTGTGGTTGACCACAGGCTTGGCACTACAGGCTGGCACAAGGCCAGCCCCTACAATAAAACACCATCATGTTTTACATAATATGCCTTATGAGAGAATTAAGCGTGAGTGATTTTTTCTCGAGTTTTGGAAATTTTGAACCTCATTGGAAATTTTGAACCTCAAAAGAAAAATCCAAAAATTATTTTTACGCCTCTCAAAAAGTTTTACGAAAAACTGCTTGATGAAAGCGTGAGTGATTTTTTCTCGAGCTTTGAGAGGTGAAAAAGTTCTGAATCCAAACGAAATAAAAAAAATTTATTTCCATAAACATGGTAGTCGATTTCTCCTTCCAAAACGAAGCCAAGTTTTTTTAGCAATCCGATGCAGGATGAATTTTTTTTATCCACGCGAGCTGGCACTGATAAATTTGAAAACGACTTAAAAAGTTGATAAAAAAAGGCAGAGCAAAATTCGTAGGCATAGCCCTTCCCTATGGCCTCACGGTCTATCAGGATTAAAAATTCTACGTCGTGATTGGTCAAAGCAAGTGATCCATCCGCCATCGGTTCTTGTTTTTGAATTCCACCGAATCCAATAAATTTATCAGTTTTATTTTCGAAAATTAGGTAACTGCCGAATTTTTTGTAAGCGCTGTAACACTCCTTGGAAAGTCTGATATCAGCCTCAACATCAATGCCTTCAAGAAATTCAACATTTTCTTTTTTGGAATATAAATCGATCACGTGTTTTTCGTTAGAGTGATCGACGAGTTTGGCTTGCAGGCGCTCTGTTTGAAGGATGATGCTCATGTGGGAAAGTTGTGAGAACAGCGCTAGTGAACGAGCTCTTTATGCTCTATGTCGTTTGGACCTTGAGTGAATTTAAATCTTGGTTTCGGAGTTTGTTTTACGGGCTCAGAAATTGGAGTTACGACTTCTGGTTGAGCCTGAGCAGCCTGCCCGCTTGGACCTTGATTGAATTTAAAAATTTTAGCTTTTGGTTCTGAATTTTTTATTTCAGTAATTTTTGGAACTTCTTTTTTTTCAATCTTAACTGGATTTGCCGGCTCAACAGATTGTTTTTCCGCGCCCGAAACAAATTTAAATTTCTTATTTTTAGGAGTTGATGCGATGTCTAAATCTTGCGTTACAACATCATGGGACTCTTTCTGAACAGCGGCTCTGTCATCTTCTTGCGGAGTGACAATCATCGGAACTTTTTCTTCCGTAATTTGCAAAACTCCATCGGGAGAAACTATTTTAAAAATTCTTTTGATCGATTTTTGCTCTGCTTTTTCAATTGATTTTTTTGTAGCGCTATCATCGATAATTTTTTCTTCATCAGCAACTTTTGTTTCGTCAAAACTTCTTTGTAGCAGCGGCGACATTTTTATCACGCGATCGAGATAAGCTTCCAGTAACGCTTGCGCCACTTGGTTTTCGCGATTTCTTGCGATCACGAAAGCATCGGTGAGTTGTGACTTAAGCGCAGAAACTTCCATCTCATTCATAAAATTAAATTTCGTAAACATCGCACTCAAACAGTCGCTGCAATCAGAAGAAGTGGCATGAATTATTGCGGATTCTCCGATGGAATTAATCGCACTCGCCTTCGCATTTTTATCCAACAAAAGATTTACAATCGCACTGCTTCCGGACAGCGCGGCTCTCATCAGAGGCGTCCATCCCTCATTATCGACCGCATTAACATCAGCTCCGTTATCGATAAGAATTTTTGCTATTTCAGAATTTTTTTCTCGAGAAGCGATGTGCAAAGAAGTTGCTCCACCGAAATTTTTTTGATTAATTAAAACTGCACCAGCTTTGCTAAAAAATCTTACACCATCAACATCATTGCTTGTGACTGCTGACATCAGCGCATTAATTCCTGCAATTTGCCCGTTTGATTCATCGTAAATATTTCCGATTTGCGCGCGAATTGATTCGCTAGAAATAAAAATTCCAAACAATAAAAGCAGCGTAAAAAAGTAATTAACGCTTCTATCGCAAAGACTAGAGCCGAGCTGATTTAGAGGATTTTTTTTAATGAGAGAAATCAAGGGAGAAAATTTTTTTGTGAAAGAAATTATTACGAATTCGAAGTTAGAATTAGACTTGGCAAAAAATTATTTCCAGCGATTTTCCAGTTCTTTTATCAAAGATTGATTTTGTGGATCATAAGGTTTTTCAATCCAAGTTTTCGCGCCATTTTTTAGCAAATATTTTACGATGATTTCTTTCTTGTGACGATAAGCAATTGAGAGCGCAGTGAAGCCATCATTATCCATCGCATTCACGTCAGCGCCGCGCGACACAAAGGATTCAACTGCTGGCAAAAAGCCAACACGAGCAGCATGCATCAGGTAAGTTCGGCCAAAATTATCGAGGTAATTGATGTCAGCTTTATTTTCGATCAGAAGCTCCAGCGCTTTAGAATCCAACATTTCGATCGCAATATCGAGCGGCGTATAGCCAAGATTGTTTGTTTTATTCGGATCAGCTCCTTTATTCAAAACCGAAGCGATAACGGAATATTTTTTAGTGAGAGTTGCGTAAGTTAAAATCGTATCTCCAAACTGGTTTTTTGCGTTAGGATTATCGACGCTTTTGTAAGCGCTGTTGAAGAAGCCAATATTGCCGCTCGAGATCGCTTCAAACAAAGTGTCTATTTTTTCCTTCGGCGTCAAAATCGTTGGGATATGCATGTTCTCAACTGTTCTGAAACGATTTAAGATTGGAGGCGCCGGCAATTCTTCGGTTATGAATTTGTTAATTTCTTTTTTGTGCGGCACGATTTTTTCTTCACTATTTTCATCAGAATCTTCTTCGCTTTCTTGACCAGAATCAGCATCGATTTTAATCAAATATTGCTCACGCAATTCATTCAGTTTTTTTAATTTTTTTCGCTGTAATTCTTCATTTTTTTTTCTGCGGTTTTCTTCTTCCAGTCGCTTCTTCAGCTGTTTTTTCTTTTGGGAATTTATGTATTTTTCAGTCTTTGCTTTTTTTTTCAGATCTTCTTCAGCTGGCTTTACTTCCTCTGTTTTTTCTGCATCTTTTTTATTCAGAAAATTTTTAATTTTATCGATAATTCCAATTGATTCTTTTTTTTCCGGATCAGCTTGAAGAGACTCTCCTTCGGACTTTTTTTCTGGCTCAGCATTTGGAACAATTGGATTTTCTTTCGGCTTTTCCTCAGGTTTTTTTTCTTTTTTATCGAGATCATCAAGCCCGAGAGATTCAACATCAACCTTCACATCCTTCTCGTTGAATGGCTCTAGCTCAGCTTTTCTAGCCTTTAAATCATCATTAATTTCGGAAAGGGTTTGAGTAGTTTTTGCAGCAAGCCCAAGCGGAAATAAGACGAGACAAATAGCAGTTAGAAAAATTCGAAACATGTTTGATTTATTCAACCGGATCAAAGCCGCTTTTTTTGGAGAAGGGATGGCATTTTAAGACGCGGCATGTTCCAAGCGACAAACCTTTTATCAACCCTTTTTTCTCAATCGCTTGGATCATGTAACTCGAACATGTCGGCGTAAATCGGCATTTGTGCGAACCGAGTAGTGGTGAGATGAGAGCTTGGTAGAAGCGGATCGCGATGATGGTCGGGTGTTTCATGAATTAATTAAAAATGAATTAGAAAATTACGAAAAATCAAGGTGGCGCTCAACATCAACCATACTTTTTATTTAACCATTTCTTCAGCATGACCTCTTTTTCTAACGGATGCAGCTATCGCACCCCCGCAAACTGCGGATGGACTTTTTGCGGACGGCTCTTCTATAGCACTTACACTACCCTTAACAACTACTCCATAATATTCAGATCTGGTTATTGCCTGCGGCATTGCCTTCACAACTTGTGGAAAACTTTTCATCATCTGCGAAAGAAAACGCGAAACAGCGTCGTCGGCAACATCTGCGGCCCAGAATCTTGAGGCGGTAGTTGGATGAGCTTTGAGAGAAGAAATTGAAATATCTGAGTCGCCCCCCCCAACTCTACTCAGACAATTTCTTAGAGTATCCGCATCATAAAGAGCGTATGGCAGTAACGGCGCTCCCGCTCGCATGTTATCTGGTTGATAAAATATTTCGCCATCACCAAGCCCAAGTGCATCTTTAAACAAACGAATGCTTCTCTGATTTTCTAAAAACATCGCCTTGCCTGGTACGGTCATCGCAACGTGATTCTTCGTCACTTCTAAAATCATACGCAGAAACTCCTCTCGTAAATCAGAAGGAAAAATATGCGAGGCGGAACCAAAAAGAACTGTGGTGATATCAACGCTTCTTATATCTTCCCTAAGCTGCTCAGGAGTGGTTTCTGGAGCTCCAGAAAGTAGCTCAACTTCCAAATTATCTTTACGAAAAACCCCATGCCCCCTCAGATGAACTAGCTCTCGATCATGATAAATTTTTGCCAAATCGCCTTCTTTCATCCGCTTAAATCCGGACTCTTCCAATCTTGTTTGATAGGCGCCTATTCCAACGACAGAAATATCGTAAGCTTTAACCCTCAAGGTATCTCCGGCTCTCATGACATCTTTCTGATGCTTTAATTTATTAGCCAGCTGTTGAAAAAGTGGCAAACTTCTGCCTTCGCCACATCCAAAATCAAATAGAAAAACTCTATGTGGCACGATATCGCCAACCCGTCCTTCTCTCGATTTTCTTACAGCATCCTCTCCCCACGCGGTATTATTTTCCATAATATCTGGGGTAGATTTCAAAACAGCATCAGCAACCACTCTAGCTTCTCCCTTAGGATTTCTTTTGCCAAATCTTGAGCGATAAGACCCTTTCAACCCGTAACGTTCATCATAAATTTCAGCAACAGACTTTTCGGATAAAAATTCTTTCATTGCGCTCAGTGGCGAAGCATCTTCCCGTTGACTTTTTGCAGCAAGATTGCGAGCTTCTTCATCAGCTTTTTCGCGCGACAAACTAGCATACTTGCCACCCCATCGCCCTCTTCCTTTAGACATTGAAATAAGATTAAAAATGAAACTAAAAAGCTTAGCTAAAGACTATAAATTATTCGCCAACACCGTAGTATTTGGCTCAATCATAATTGCTGCTATCGCACTATTTTTTTCCTACAAAAACTTTTCCGCAGATTCAAAGCAGTCAATAAAAACTAACTCGAATAAAATTAACCAGCAAATAACAGAATCTTTATCCTACATAGAAAATATTGCCAATTTGATCTCAAATCAAATTTTAGAAAAAAATAATTACAAAAAAGAAATTGTCGCCTCAATCCTAATAAACACTAGGCCGATGATAAACGAATCATTCCAAGATATTTTTACTTGGACACTTTTTGATTTTGTTGACCATAATGACTACGTAATCGCGAGTAGCACTCACGGCATTTTAACAAAACCGGTATTGATAACAAAAGAGCAAAGATCTTGGATTATTGACGCAAAAATTACCCCCAACAAACTTCTCCCCTCAAAAGTCGACATAGGTATTATCAGCAAAGAACTGGTCGTTCCTTTCGGTTTTGGTGTCGTAAAAAAAAATGGTAACTTTGTCGGAACCATTTCCCTTGGGTTGAACGTAAAAAAATTCAAAAGAAAGTTGGAATCAATCATAACAACTCCATATGTCGCATTCGCAATTCTCGACAAGGATAATTCAATAATTTTCACATCAGAAAATTTTAACAAAGAAGATTTCTCTTTCATCTCAAAAAACATTGGTCTCGAACAAGGTTTTATAGAAAAAGACAATAGAAAATTTTATTACCAATCGAACGAAAATTATCCTCTGCACGTTCTAGTTGGCGTAAATCAAAAGATATTTTTATCTCAGTTCCAAGAAAATTTCTTACCAAAAATTCTCAACACCATCTACCTCACCATCTTCTTCCTCATTCTACTTTATTTCTTCCGCACCAAACTCCTAAACCCAGTGGTGACGCTGTCGGAATCGGCTAATGAAATTGCTCAGGGTAATACGAAAATTATTGTGCCGCAGTCGGATATTGCGGAGGTAAATTTTTTATCGCGCTCGATCGAAACTGTTCGCTGCTTCGTTGAAAAGCAGCAGCAAGAAAAAAATTTCGCTGAAACTGCTAATCACAACAAGACTGAATTTCTCGCTTCCACTGCTCACGAATTAAAAAATATTGTCGCGGGAATCATTGGCCTAGCTGAATTGGTGAAGATGAATTTTTCCGACAAATCTAACAGCGCCGATAAAAAATTTTCCGACGAAGAACTTGCCGAGAATCAAAATTTTCTCGAAGATGTCATAAAGCTAGGCGAAGAATTAGCGGAATTTATTCACGACATTACCGACGTTAATCAATCACAAACCGGAGATTTTAAAATCGAAGAGCAGTCCGTTGTTGATGTGAAAGACGTGGCTCTGCGCTCGATTAAGTTGCTAAAAATGCGCGCTGCAAAATCTAACAAACAAATCCTTACCCAATTTTTAAAACAACAAGACGAAGATTTTTTGGTTGAAAATCTTGATCCGCGACGCCTCAAACAAATCATCGTCAATATCATCAGCAACTCGATAAAATACGCGAATGATCACAGCAAAATTAAAATTACACTCGAACGTTTTTCTTCCGATGCATCAGAAATGTGGCGCGGCTCAATGCTCGAGAATGTCAGAAATAATTCTGAAATTGATGGGCAGCGAAAATTACATCTGTTAACCATCATCAAAAAATCACGTCCGAAAATTAGCATCACCGTGAAAGATGAAGGCATCGGAATGAGTGACAAAGAAATTGTAATCGCCCTTGCAAAATATGGTCGACTTACGAATGAAGCCAAAATTGATTCAACCGGACTTGGCCTGCCTTTAGTGAAGCATTTAGTCGAATTGCAAGGCGGGATTTTAGCGATTTCATCGCAGAAAAATATTGGAACAGAAGTTAGGATAATTTTTTAATAGGACTTACGCAAAGCCGCTTTTGCAAAGAAATTCTGCGGTTCAAAAAATTTTTGAATTTGAACCGTAAAAGTTCGAAGCAAAAGGTAGACTTTTTAAGTCCTATTTAATTTCCATCCACTCAGCCTCATTCAAAACCCTCAATCCAAGTTCTGCAGCTTTTTTTAATTTCGATCCCGCCTCGCTTCCGGCAACGACAAAATCGGTTTTGCTTGAAACAGATCCAACGACTTTCATCCCTAAATCTTCAGCTCTTTTTTTAGCTTCAGCACGACTCATTTTTTCTAAAGCTCCGGTAAAAATTATTGATTTTCCCGCAAGTTTTGAGTCGGAATTTTTTTGAACCACATCTTCGATTTGTAATTCTTTTTCAACATCCAAAACCATACGCAAATTTCTTTCGTCACGAAAATAATCGAGCACAGCTTTTGCCATTTTTTCACCAATTCCATCGAGAGAAATTAAATCTTCGATTTCATTAGGCGTTAGGCAGTAAGCATTAGGCATTAGGCGTTTGAAATTTTCGTAAGAAATAAAATGCTGCGCAAGCAGTTTGGCCGTGGTTTCACCGATATGTCGGATTCCGATGGCATAGATGAATTTTTCTAGTGAGATTTTTCGTTTTTGATTGATTGCAAGAAATAAATTTTCGACGGATTTTTCGCCCCAGCCAAGCTTCTCTCGCAATTTTTCTCCTTGGGGTTTTTCAGCAATTTTTTCGCACTCCTCCAATTTAAAAATATCAGCAAAATTTTTGATTCTACCTTCGTCGAAAAGATTCTCGATCTGCTTTTTTCCAAGCCCGGTAATGTCGAACGCATCTTTGGAAACAAAATGTTTGAGCGCTTCTTTGAGCTGTGATTCGCAAGACAATCCTCCGCTGCAACGCAGCACAACATCCTCTTCCGCTTTCACAATCTCGGCGCCGCAAATTGGACAATTTTTTGGGAAAGAAAATTTTTCAGCGCCATCTTTTCGCTGTGACAAATCAACCTCAAGCACTTGTGGAATCACGTCTCCAGCACGTTGAATTAAAACCACATCACCAACGCGAATATCTTTGCGAGCGATCTCATCTTGGTTGTGTAAAGTTGCTCTCGACACCAAAACTCCACCAATGTTGATCGGCTTCAAAACCGCAACTGGCGTGAGTGCGCCCGTTCTTCCAATTTGGATTACAATATTTTCAATTTCAGTTTTTGCTTTTTCTGCGGGGAACTTGTGAGCGATTGCCCAGCGCGGTGAGCGAGCCACGAAACCAAGCCGCTCTTGCAAAGCGAAGTCATTCACTTTGTAAACCATTCCATCGGTATCGTAATCGAATTGGTAATGCTGATCTAAAATTTTTTCGTAATGTGCTAGAGCCTCGTCAACATTGCGACAAAGCTTGGAATGAGGTTCGGTTTTAAATCCAAAAGCACGCAATTTTTTGTGGAGCTCTTCTTGCGAATTGCAAATAAAGTCATCGGAAATTTCGCCGAGCGAATAGGCAAAATAACTTAATTTTCGGGAAGAAGTTATGCTGGCATCAAGTTGACGAAGCGAGCCAGCAGCTGCATTACGAGGATTGGCAAAATTTTTCTTACCCCGCTCTTCTTGTCGAATATTCAGCTCTTCGAAATCTTTTTTGCCCATGTAAATTTCGCCACGAATTTCTAAAATTTTTGGCACATCGATCGACGTAATTTGCTGCGGAAAATCCTGAATTGTTTTTATATTTTGAGTTACGTCTTCGCCTTCAAAACCATCGCCACGCGTGGCTGCTTGGGTTAATTTTCCATTTTCATATCGCGCTGAAAAAGAAAGTCCGTCGATTTTTATTTCGCAAAATAATTCGATTTTTGAACTCTCTGCCCATCCAAATAAATCAGTATTTTCTAGCTTTTTTCCGATTCCTAAAAACCGACTAATGCGATCAAAAAAATCTTGAATATCTTCGCGACAAAACCCATTTGCCAGTGACAACATTGGCTTCTTGTGATTAACTTTAGAAAAAATTTCCAAAGTTTTTCCGCCAACTTTTTCTTCTTTTTGGTTAAAAAATTGAGGAAAATTTTCGCGATATTTTTCTAATTTTTTTCGCAGCTCATCGTAAGCAACATCAGAAATTAGTGGAGCATCAAACGTGTGATAAGCCGCGTCATGCTTGTCTATTTCGGCTTTTAGATTTTTTATTTCCTGTTCAATTTTTTCCATCTTTTAAACCAAATTATCGTCATTTATGTCTTTCAAAAATTTGCAGGTTTTTTGCAGATTAAATTTTTTAAAATGATCATCATCGACGCAGTGAATAAAAATTTCTTGATCCTTCGTGCCAATGCAAAAAAGACCCGTCGTCATGTTAAAACTCGCCATTAAAAGCGCGGGATTAAATTTATTTTCTGGACTTAATTCGAGAGAATAAACAATCGGATGAAACGGCTTGTTAGTAAGCGCCATGCCAATCACAAATTTGATCGCACTGAAAAAATTTTTAACAAAAATTTGAAAAAAATGGCGATAGAAACCAAGGCTTAAATAAAGCAATTCACTTTTTTCTTCGATTAATTTAAGACGGAAGGAAATTACAGCCACAAAGCTTGCGGACAATATTCCGAAAAAAACATAAAGCCAAGAAAGCGTTCCCGCAGCAATCATGAAAAGGATCCACAGCGCGAATAAAAATAAAAATAAGTTAAAAATGTTAAGCATTTTTATGATTAGCTGGTTAAGGTTTTTATGAGAAAAATTTCTTCCAAAACAACATCAAACACAATGAAAAAAATATTAATTTTGCAGGCTAATTTTTATCAAAAAATTTCCGATTTATTGCTCGAAGGTGCGACAAAAAAACTTAGAGATTCTGGCTTTGAATATGAAATCGTTACCCTACCCGGAGCCTTAGAAATTCCTGCTGCCATCGCCTTTGCGCAAGATGGAGAAAATTATGCCGGATATGTCGCTTTAGGTTGCGTAATTCGCGGTGAAACTTCGCATTATGACATCGTTGCAAATGAAAGTGCGCGCGGTCTAAACAAGCTCGCCATGAAAAATAAAATCGCGATCGGAAATGGAATTCTAACTGTCGAAAATGAAGCTCAAGCCATTGTACGAGCGGATCCAAAACAAAAAGATAAAGGTGGCTTCGCGGCTCACGCTTGTCTTGCGATGATCAAATTAAAAAAAGATTTAGCCGAAAAAAAATGAGAAAAATCTTCACCGTAATTCTTTTTTTACTTCCACTTCAAGCCTATGCCAACCCAGATGTTTCAGTGCTCAAATGGCAAGAGGAAACCCAACTGACAACTAGCGGAAAAGCTTCAGAAGTTTTTATTCAAGGCAAAATTAAAAACTTACCGGCAAATCAAGTTATGACTTCATTTGCGATTTCTTTTGATGAAAAACAGAATTTAAAAATCACCAAAGTGATCTGCGACAATCAGCTAGCTGACTATTCCTTCCTCAATAATTCTCTCAAAATTAAATTCCCAAAACCCAAGGAAACCAACGGCTCTTTCGCACTTTATTTCACTTACGAAGAGACTTACGACAAGATCAATAAATTCCTCCGGCAAGAAGCGATTTACATCCCTAGCTTCGCTGCTGGAGCCGATGCACAGGTCACAATCAATTTTCCCGGCTATTTGGAATCGGCAACTTTAAATCCAAACATCACAAAAAATGGCGGTAGTTTTGTTTATCGAAATAGCGTTCCCGAAAATGGAGTGCAGGAAATAATAAAATTGACCACGGCGCAAAGCGTTTGGGATATGGCAATCAATGTCACAATCAAATCCGATCAGCCCTTGAATGACGTGCAAGTGAAGATGCCGAACTATTTTCAAAATGGCGGACAAAAAGTTGAAAATCTGAGCACAAAATCAAACATCCTAAAGTTTCAAGAAGTCTCGCAGGGAGATAATAAAATTTACAAATTCAACACCGCTGAAAAAGAAATTCTGATTGAAAACAGGGCAAGAATTTCTACCGGAACATCAAACCGCCTTAGAATCACGCGCAATCCCAATGATTATCTCGATGTCCCTCAAGACGAAGCTGCGTTGCTTTTGCCAATTTTAGAAAAAATAAAACGCGACGAAAAATATCGGAATTTACCGCTCTACGCTCAAATCGGAAAATTTGTTCACGAGTTTTTAAAATATGACCTCAGCTACACCGGCAAGCTTCCGAAGGTGAAAGAAATTTTACGAAATCCAATCGGAGTCTGTACCGAATATTCAAGGCTTTACAACGGATTAGCGCGAGTCGCAAAAATTCCCGCAATGCTCATTGATGGCGCGGCCTGCGGCGAATATGATAGATGCCAAGGACACGCTTGGAACAGGATTTATCGGGATGGGGAGTGGATTGATGTCGATGCAACTTGGGATTTAATGTCAGGAATCGTTTCCTCTTCCCACGTTTATTTCAACGATGATGGTAAGGGAGAAATCTCAACGAGATATTTCGGCGGACAAAGAACGGTGAGCTCTAGCATGGGTTTTGAAATGAAAAGTGGGAGTTATAACCATTCAAACTGAAGAAGCCGATTAAACTTCAGCGTCATGCTGAGCCTGTCGAAGCATGATTCGAGGCACCGAAACCCGCATCATGCTTCGACAGGCTCAGCATGACATCGAGGTTTTTTGTAATTTTAACCAATCGGTTTCTTGAATCAGATTTGGTATATACTGATTCCGATTGAAAGAACCCGATTAAAATTCGAAATAGTTTTTGTAGGAGCTGGCCTTGTGCCAGCCCGCGGACTTAAAAGAACTTTTTAAATTTTCTTAGAAATCGCAATCGCAGACTTGGTAGTGAATTTTATGAAAGCCGATAGAGGCGCGAAATAGCTGAGTTCGGAAGCTTTGTTTTCGTAACCGATGTCACGATGCTCTAATTCTTCATCGCGAAATTTTTGGATTTTTTCTTTGAGCACCCTCACCTCTTTTTTTTGATTTTCGTCTAAAAATTCTTCTTCTTTTTCAAGCGTTGCAAGCTGTGATTGATAGTGCTCATCGATGGTTTCTTCAACCGCAGTTGTGCAAGTCATCGCCGCTTTTTTATCGATGAGTGCGGTAAAAAATCCAAGCGCAAATCCACCAATTTTCCAAATCGGCTGCATTAAAGTCGGACGAATTTTTTGGCGCTTTATTTCGACATCGAAATAATCAAAATGCACATCTTCCTGCTTTTTCATGTGAGCGACAAGCTCAACAGTTTCAAGGTCTCCCTTCAATTTTAGCGCCGCAATCTGCCCATCATAAATCACCTTCGCACCCATCTCTCCAGCATGATCAACGCGAATAATTTCTTGGAGTTTTTTTTGAAAATTGTTGTTCATACATTAAATCGAAAATGAAAAACATCGCCGTCTTGCGCGATGTAATCCTTGCCTTCGAGACGCAATTTTCCTGCGCCCTTCGCTCCTTCTTCTCCGTTTAAAGAAACGTAATCTTGGTAAGAAATTGTTTCGGCGCGGATGAATCCTTTTTCGAAATCAGTGTGAATTACGCCCGCTGCTTTTGGTGCAGTTCCACCTTTTTTTAGCATCCAAGCGTGACATTCTTTTGGACCGACGGTGAAGAAAGTGATTAACTCCAAAAGCGAGTAGGAGTGACGGATTATCTGCGACAGTCCCGTTTCTTTTAAGCCGACCGATTCCAGAAATTCTTTTTTTTCGGCGTCGGATTCAAAGCCCGCGACTTCCGCTTCAATCTGCGCGCAAATTTTCAAAACCTTGTAATTATTTTTTTTACCGAATTCTTCAACAGCTTGCGAATGCTTGTTGCCAGTGAGTTCGTGCTCTTTCAAGTTACAAACAAAAAGTTGTGGCTTGGAAGTGATGAGCTGTAAATTTTTTAAAATTTTTTCTTCCTCAGCTGATTTTATTTCGACTAATCTCGCTGCTTTTCCATCCTTCAAAACTTCCAAAACTTTTTTTGCAATTTCAATTTGTGCAGCGATTTCTTTTTCAGTTTTTAATTTTTTTTCCATCGCAGGAATTCTTTTTTCCAAACTTTCCATGTCAGCGATGATGAGCTCGAGCTGAATCAAATCAATGTCACGCAACGGATCAACTTCACCTTCAACGTGAGTAATATTTTCATCTTCAAAGCAGCGAACGACATTGATGATGGCATCAACTTCACGAATATGGGAAAGGAACTGATTGCCCAAACCCTCGCCTTTGCTGGCTCCGCGAACCAATCCTGCAATGTCAACAAATTCGATTTGCGCTGGAATTATTTTTTGTGAGCCAGCAATTTTTGAAAGTTTTTCGCAGCGTTCATCTGGCACATCAACTTTTCCGATGTTTGGTTCAATCGTGCAAAAAGGATAATTTGCAGCTTGTGCAGCCGCTGTTTGAGTGAGTGCGTTGAAGAGAGTTGATTTGCCGACATTTGGAAGACCGACGATTCCGCATTGGAGAGACATTTGAAAAAAAATTAAGATTTTAGATTTTAGATTTTAGATTTAGAAAACTCGAAGTGACACAAATCTTAAATCTTAAATCTTAAATCCTAAATCATTTTATGTTCAAAATTTTCGCTGCGATTTGTACCCTCCTCCTCTCTGCCTGCCTGTTTTCACAAAAAATCACGATCAAAGGAAAAGGTGATTTAAAACTTATTCAGACCGATTTTCAGTCACTCGAAAATTGGGAAAAAGATGATCATAAAAAAGCGCTTCAGGCACTAATTCAATCTTGCAATAAATTTTCTAAAATGGCGCAAAGCCGTTTGATTGGCGGACAGATTGGTGAAATTACCGTCGGCGATTTTCGCGATATTTGCGACATTGCTCAAGTTGTAAAAACTATGAGCCCACAGCAAATAAAAAACTTTTTCGAAAATTGGTTTAAACCTTTCTTAGTTGAAAACCGCTCTGGAAGCAGTAAAGGCGTGTTCACAGGTTATTACGAAGCATCTCTCAATGGCAGCAAAATCAAAACTGAAAAATTCAAATATCCCGTTTATTCGCGCCCAAGAGATCTCGCAAATGACCCATATTTAAGCCGCAAAGAAATCGAGGAAGGAGCTTTGAAACACAGGGGTTTGGAACTTTTTTATGTCGATGATAAAGCGGAATTATTTTTCATGCATATCCAAGGATCTGGTCGCGTAAAACTTTCGAATGGCAGTGAGGTAAGGCTTGCTTACGCCGGAAGAAATAATCAACCATTCACCGCAGTCGGAAATTACATGGTTGATCACGATTTGCTGGAACGCAGCAATCTCAACGCTGCAACGGTTAAAGAGTGGCTAAAAAATAATCCAACAAAAGCTGATGAAGTTATGAATGTTAACGCGGCTTACACTTTTTTTAAAATGTCTGACGGTGAATATGTTGTTGGCGCACAAGGCGTTCCACTTACTCCCGAGCGCTCTTTAGCTGTTGACGGAGAAATTATTCCTTACGGATTTCCACTTTGGGTTAACACTAATTTAAAGAAAAAAGACGGCTCGAAAGAAAAATATTCCCATCTTTTTGTTGCTCAGGATACCGGTTCTGCAATCAAAGGAGCTGTACGTGGCGACATCTTTTTTGGACATGGCAGTGATGCTGAGGAGAGGGCTTATTACATGGCTTCGCAAGGAAATTATTACATCCTTCTGCCGATAAATATTGTGGATAAAATGTTGAAGAGATGAGTAGCGACTAACTTTTCTTCGCAAGAAATTTACTAAATTTTTTTCTGATAAAATTTTCTTCTGCAACAAAAAAATCTTCGGCCTCTTTCAAACTCTGACAAAAATTTTCTAGCTGATATTTTTCATCAAAAGCATTTCCAAAAATTTGTTCGAATTGCGGTTTTTTATTTTCTATACCCATTCCACTTGAAGAAGTCGAACTATGACGAAGCATTTTTGAGGAAAAATTGCGACGGAGAATGCGGGCTGTATCAAGTGATACAGCCAAATTCTCCGAGCAAATTTTTACCAAAAAGGCGAAGTCAGAGATCGGCTTCTTCAAGTGGAATGGGTATAATCCAGAAAAAATTGCAATTAAAATTGCAGAGATTGCAAGCGCCGGATCAGCATCAGCAGCAGCTATGCGATATTCCAATCTTTTTCCCGATGAATTTGGAATTCGGATCGCACATGTTCGGTTATCCGAACCAAAACTTAAATTTACCGGTGCAGTAAATTTTCCTTTTTTGAATAATTCGCGATTTAAATCGAAGGAAAATCTTACGTAATCTTCTTCTTTTGGAGCTAAAAAAATCATCATCGAATTAGTCATTTGCAGAAGACTTGTCGCAGAATTTTCTAAAAAATTTCTATCATCTTCAAAAAGATTTTTATCATCTTCATCATGCAACGAAACGTTGAATTGCAAGGCGCTGCCGCAATCATTTAAAAATGGCTGAGATGCAAAAGAGGCGATTAAGTTTTTTTCTTGCGCAAAATTTTTAATAAAATTTTTAGCAGATTCCAACTCGTCACAAAGTAAAAATAAATCGGATGTGAAAGAAGTTTTTACTTCAACCTGCGAAACGCCCTGCTCTTTTTCAACTTGATAAATTAAAGAATAATTTTTTGTTAATTCAGATTTTAATTCAGAAATTAAATCCGCCATCAGAGCCTGATTTTCAACGGCCGCCAAATTTTTTTCTAACAAAAAAAACTCCAGCTCACATCCAATTTTTGGAGTTAGTAAGCTAGAGTTTAAAAAAAACTTTTGAGATTTTTTTAGGATTAATCGCTTATTTTTATAAAGCTGTTCGAGCATTTAGATGCTGGTTTTAACCCATTCAATCAAAGCTGATTTTGGAAGAGATCCAACTTTCGTATCAAGCAATTTTCCACCTTTAAAAATCATCAAAGTTGGAATTCCTCGTACCATAAATTTTGAAGGAATTTCTGGATTTTCATCGACGTTACATTTCACAACTTCAAGCTTTCCCGCCATTTCTTTTGCAAGATCATCGATGGTTGGAGATAGCTGGCGGCAAGGCCCGCACCATGGTGCCCAAAAATCTACCAACACTGGTAGAGCTGATTCTAGAACGTCTTTTTGAAAATTATTGTCGCTGGTTTCTTTGGTCATAAAAAATTTGAAAAATTAACATTCGAGCACATCGCTCACAAAAAAATGTAAATGCTAAATGCTAAATGTTAAACGAGTTTACAGGTTCTTGAATGATAAATTTATGCTATAGGTCTGCTGCGGTTTTGTAAGGCTGCTTGGGTTTGATTCTGTCATGGCGAAGCCGAATGTTGTGCAGCAGCCTTCGCGATAAATCATGACGGATTTGGAAAGGGTTCTTTCTAACACCAAATCCCTCGCCGTCGCTAAATTCACTTTCCATCTATTTCCTAATTTTATCGCTGACGTAAAGCTGATTTGCCTTCTCTCCGTAAGATTTTGCTTACTTTTTCTTAGCAATAAAAAATTGCTTGAAAATGTGATGCGGTCGAAAACTAGAGAAGTTGAAACTTGGTTTACATCGTTGCGGTAGTTGGATTCATCGAGTTGGAAAGCGTAGGAAATGGAAAAATATTTCACCGCTTTATACATCATCTGCCCAACAATGTTTGATTTGTTATTGTCACCGAAACCCCTGATTGTCGTGTCTTGCTGAAGCCCTCCGCTTTTTTTATAACTCTGTCCCACCGTCAATCCTAACTCGCCTAACCTGCCGAAAAGCGATGATTTAACTCCATAACTGACGCGCTCTCCAACCTCATTACGATCGAAACCAGAAATACGATCATTCACAAAAAGGTTACTCATTGAGAGCTCGGAGTTGTTGCTATCTTCGTTTGGCAATTTGTTGAAATTTTTTTTGTAGGAGCTTGAAACGAAATTAATCATCGGCTCAACGAGAAGCGTGCTTTTATTTTTCTTCTTGATCAGCGGCAGTCTCCAGCTAAATGAACCTTCCGGCTTGTAGTTGGATTGAGTTTTGTCGTAATCATTCGTGCGCTGCGTGAATTGGAAATTATTGTCCAGAGAGTAAAAATCATTTTGCACCTTGCCAATAATGTTGAACAAATTTCCGTGCAAATTGAAGGGAATATTGACCTCAGGAGTGAAAGTGGTGCGACGATATTGTAACCCATCTTCACGAGTAATCACGGTCGCATTCGAAGTTAGCGCAAATTTTTCCTTGAAGAAAAATGGCTTGGTTTCGATATGAGAATCAATCGTCGGCAAAATAAATGGCGCCGCTCTTTGCACATCGGCATTTTCTAATTCCTGAATTTTAATGGTTTTAATCGCGTGATAGGAACGGCCATGGATGTAGTCCACGTTCAATCTGGAGAGGTTATAGTTCAGATAGCTGCCGTGATAATCTCGCAGATAATTTCGATCGCCAACGGTGTTCACTGTAAAATCCAATCCGGTATTTTTTGTAAAATCAAAAATTCCTCCGCCATTTAAAGCCCAGCGATATTCAGTCTGCGTCCTTTTCGCAACCGTTCCATTCGCAGTGTTGGTAATTTTATTATTCGCGATTTCAAAGTTGGTGTGATATTCGCCGTAGGTAGGCATGTGGCGAAATTCATTGGAAATTAAAAACTGATCACCGCCAATTCCAATGTTAGGCGTGGTGGTTAAATCCATGTTTGGCGCAATGTTGAAGTAGTAAGGAATTTTTATTCCGACGCCCAAATTTGTGGTTTTGTAGTAGCTTGGATGCAAAAAACCCGACTGTCTTTTTTTCGCCGGCAAAGGAATTTGAATGAATGGCGTGTAAAAAAATGGCACATTGTAAAAGCGGAATATTCCACCTCTCGACTTCATGATTTGTCTATCTTTGTCAATCGTGGTTTTGCTTGATTTGATCGAAAAAAAATCTCGCTTCACGCCTGCCAACTCATTATCTGCGCTGATTTCGGGGTTTGGGCAAATTGAGTAAGTTGGTTTTTGTAAAACCGTTACGAGCGGAGTTTCGCGATCAATTTCTGGTGAAGTGAGATAGGATCCATCCGCAAAAACTATCTGACTATCGAAGAATTTTCCGCTGCTAAAATCATCTTTTATTTCGGCGCTAATCGCCTTCACATTTCCAACTTCAATATTTTTTATTTTGACATTGCCGATTGCGCGAACCACTCCGCCATTTTTATCATAGGTCATTTGATCAGCATAAACCACGCTGTTGCCCTTGCTAAGCTCAACATTGCCAGTTGCGACCATGGTTTGGCTAACTTGATCACCATTCACGACATCCGCTTTCAAAATCGCTGGAAGGTTGGAATCTTTGCCAGATTTAAAACCTGGTAAGGCTGAAGAATTTTCTGCAAAAAAAATTACACCAAAAAAAAATAGCAGCGATGTGATGCGGCAAAAAAAATTCATTAAAGCAAGTTTAACTTTTGAGGTCTGCGTTTTTTTATCCAAACAGAAATTATCATTCTGGTCAAAATTATCGCTGAAAACATCGAGGCGATGATGCCGATGGATAGCGTCACGGCAAAGCCTTTTACCGGTCCATTTCCAAAAGCGTAAAGAAAAAATGCGACGATTAAGGCTGTGAAATTCGAGTCGATGATTGTGCGGAATGCTTGATGAAATCCTTGCTCAATTGCAGCAAAAACAGTTTTTTTCTCGCGAAGCTCTTCTTTGATTCGCTCAAAAATTAAAACATTGGCATCAACTGACATGCCCATTGTAAGCACTATTCCCGCTATTCCCGGCAGTGTTAAAGTTGCACCAATCAATGACAAAACTGCCATGATGATTGCGATATTGATGACGAGTGCAATGTCGGCGATGAGCCCAAAAAATCCGTAAAAGAAAAACATGAAAATCGCGACGAAAGCAAGCCCAGCAAAAGCTGCGAGACTTCCGCTTTTGATCGAATCAAGGCCTAAAGATGGACCAACCGTTCTCTCTTCAATAACTTTAAGTGGCGCCGGAAGCGCTCCAGCTCTGAGTAAAAGAGCAACCTCGCTTGCTTCTTTGGTTGAAAAACTTCCAGAAATAACGCCCGAACCTTGGTTGATTACGGTGTTGATTCTTGGTGCGGTAACAACTTTTCCATCGAGCACAATCGCAAAAATTTTGCCGATATTTTCTTTTGTAATTTGAGCAAATTTTTTCGCGCCTAAATCGTTGAAGCGGAAAGAAACTGCCGGCTGTCCTTCGTGATAAGTTGGATTTGCATCGATCAATAAATCTCCACTTAAAACCACTTCTTTTTTGATTAAGTAAGCGCGACCTTCATAGTCGTAAACCCGCTCCAAATCTGATCCCACGAAGCCGGTTGATTTGTTAGAAAAAGTTTCATCAGCAACAAAGTGGAAAGTCATTTTTGCAGTTTTTCCGAGGATTGATTTTAGCTCCGAAGAATTTTCTACACCAGGAACTTGCAGCAAAATTCTATCATCACCCTGAGCTTGAATTGTTGGCTCTTTGGTGCCGCTTTCATCAATTCTACGACGGACAATTTCGATCGATTGCTTGATCAAATTTTGCTTCATTTCAAGCGCAGCGGAATTGGAAAAATAAATTTCGAACTGGCCAGAATTTTCATCAATCTCAACTTTTTTGCTGAGTTTTTTAATCAGTTTTTTTGCAGATTCTCTTTGCTCTTCATCACTCAAAGAAAAAATAATTTTATCTCCGCTAACCGTTGGGATAACGCGCACAGCCTCGTCGCGAAAGGAGGATTTAATTTCGTCATTCAAATTATTTAGCTGCTCTTTGAAGTAAGAATAAAAATCTACTTCCAACATCAATTGCGATCCACCGCGCAAATCCAGTCCGAGATTTACTTTATTTGCCGGTAAAATTTTTTCTATTTTTTGTAAAATCGGCGAATCAGAATTTCCAACAATGAATGACGGAGCAGCGAAAATTATGGCTGCAGAGCATGCTGTCAAAATTAAAATTATTTTTGTTTTCGAGAAGTTTAGCATTGGAAAAGGCGAGAAATTATTTTTTGGATTTTTCTTCTTGGATCAAATCAGCCACGTAATTTTTTAAAATTTTAACATTTACGCCGTCGGAAATTTCAATTTCGACTTGATTTTCTTTTTGATAAACTTCCTTCACCACGCCAATGATGCCGCCAGTCGTAATGACTTTATTGCCGATTTTTAAATTATTCACGAGGCCTTGATGCTCTTTCATTTTTTTGCTTTGCGGACGAATTATTAAAAAATAAAAAACTGCAAAAATTAAAAGCAACGGCACAAAACTTGCGAAAGAAAATTCTTGCGCTGGAGCTGCTGCAACCGCTTCGCTAGCTTGAGCAAAAGAATCACTGATGAGAAAATTTTTAATCATTTTTTGGAAAATTAATTGTTAAAAAAGGCTAGTCGCTCTTGAGCAAAAGTTCTTTCAACCGAGCAACATTTTCTTCTTTGTTCTCGGTTTCCGTAACTTTTTCAGGATTGTTTGGATCGGGCATTTCAGCAAAATTTGGCGGAATGATCAGGGGATCATCCTTTTTGCTGGCGCATGAAAAAGCAAAAAACGCTAAAAATAAAACGAAAATTCTAAGAATTTTTTTTGTCATTTTTTTTAAAAATTATATCTTCGAATAACAAAATCATAACCCCGATAAACACGCAAGAATCGGCTAGATTAAAGGCTGGCCAATG
>CAINKA010000114.1 GCA_903849835.1 uncultured Alphaproteobacteria bacterium | reverse complement strand
TGCCCAGAATCATGCTTCGACAGGCTCAGCATGACATCGAGGTTTACGAAAATTGACATTGCCAAAACCTTAAATAAATTCCCGCGCTCTCTGCACTTTTTCCTTCAAAATTTTTCAAAAAAATCTCCGCGATGGAACAAATTTTTCAGCAATTGCTCGCGCTGCTTTTAACAACAATTTTACCAACTCTCGGCTGGATTTTGCTCGTTGTTGCACCACTGATCGGAGCAGTTGCTTATCTCACCTTGATGGAAAGAAAAGTCATCGCAGCGATGCAGTTACGCAAAGGCCCGAATGTTGTGGGGCCGTTTGGCTTGCTACAGCCTTTGGCCGATGGTTTGAAACTGATGCTCAAAGAAGTAATTCTCCCAACCAAGGCCAATAAAATTTTATTTTTGCTCGCACCGATCATCACTTTCGTCCTTGCTCTGATTGGCTGGGCGGTGATTCCATTTTCCGAAACTTTCGTCATCGCCAACATAAATTTGGGCGTCACCTATTTGCTCGCCACTTCGTCGCTCGGAGTTTACGGCATCATCATCGCCGGCTGGGCGAGTAATTCAAAATATGCTTTTCTTGGCGCCATTCGTTCTTCGGCGCAGATGATTTCCTACGAGGTTTCAATCGGCCTAATCATCATCTCCGTCGTGCTTTTGGCGGGCTCACTAAACCTTTCTGAAATTGTTTTGGCGCAGAAAAATCACTGGTTCGTTTTGCCGATGTTTCCGATGTTTATTTTGTTTTTTATTTCTGGACTCGCTGAAACAAATCGCCTGCCATTCGACCTTCCCGAAGCAGAGTCTGAGCTTGTTGCCGGTTACAACGTCGAATATAGTTCAATGCCATTTTCGATGTTTTTTCTCGGCGAATATGCGAATATGATTTTGATTTCCGCCTTTGCTTCGATCCTTTTTCTTGGCGGCTGGTTGCCACTTTTTGACTGCGCTTTTTGCAACGCAATTCCAGGACAAATTTGGTTCATGGGAAAAATTTTATTTTTACTTTTTTGTTTCATCTGGGTGCGCGCAACATTGCCGAGATATCGCTACGACCAATTGATGCGATTGGGCTGGAAAGTTTTCTTGCCATTCTCATTGATTTGGGTTGTTGGCACTGCGGCTTATGTGGTTTATTTAAAATAAATACGATGCGGGCGACCACAAGGGTCGCCCCTACGATGGTTTATTTAAAATAATTGTGCTGCGGGCGACCACAAGGGTCACCCCTACAAATTGTGAATTATGACAAAATTTTTAAGACAAACTTACGCCTTCTTTCTCAAAGAAATTTTCATCGGCCATGCACTGACTTTGAAATATTTTTTTAAGAAAAAAGTTACGATAAATTATCCTTACGAGAAAGGTCCGCTAAGTCCGCGCTTCCGCGGTGAGCATGCTTTGCGCCGCTATCCGAACGGAGAGGAAAGATGCATCGCTTGCAAACTTTGTGAAGCAATTTGCCCAGCGCAAGCAATTGTGATCGAAGCTGAGGAACGCGCCGACGGCTCGCGTCGCACCACCAAATACGACATCGACATGATGAAATGCATTTATTGCGGATTGTGTCAGGAGGCCTGCCCTGTTGATGCCATCGTGGAAAGTCCAAATTTCGAATTCGCAACCGAAACCCGCGAAGAGCTTTACTACAACAAAGAAAAACTTTTGGCGAATGGCGAGCGTTACGAATATGCTCTACGCGGAAATATCGAAGCCGATGAGGAATATCGGTAAATTTTAGATTTAGGATTTTAGATTTTAGATTTTGGTAAAAATTCAATGATCACCGACTTCAAAAAGTTTTAAATCTTAAATCTAAAATCTTAAATCTAAAATCATGAACTTCACCCTCACCCTCTTCTACCTTTTCTCCTTCATCCTAATCTCCTCAGCCCTTGTGGTTGTTAGCGCGAGAAACATGGTTCATTCGGTGATGTTTTTGGTTTTGGCATTTTTAAATGCGGCGGCGATTTTTATTTTGCTTGGTGCGGAATTTTTAGCGATGCTGTTAATCGTTGTCTATGTAGGCGCAATCGCGGTTTTATTTTTGTTTGTTGTGATGATGCTGAATGTTGATCACAAAGAAATTTCAGAAGAAATAAATCGCAAAAGACCAATTTTAATTTTGGTTGGCGCGATGATGTTCGTAGAAATTCTTCTCATCGCAAAATTTTCTACGATCAAATTTTATGAAACAAAATTGCTCTCGCCAACTCCGGAAAATATTCACAATGCACAAGCAATCGGCAATGTGCTTTACACTGATTTTATTCTGCCATTCCAACTCAGCGGAGCCGTGCTATTTGTGGCTATGATCGGTGCGATTGTCTTGACGATGAAAGATGAAACTCGCTTCATCCGCAGACAAAAAATTTCCGACCAAGTTACCCGCACCAAAGCAAATTCGATTGAAATTGTAAAAGTTAAAATCGGCGCAGGAATCGAAATCTAAAACTTAGTCGCAAGACATAAGTCGATGGTCGCAAGTCAAAATCAAATTTGACACGACTTACGACTTACGACTTACGACTTACGACTTTTTTATTATGAACGGACTAGAACAATCTCACCTAATCACCCTCTCCTCCCTCCTCTTTTGCATCGGCATTAGCGGAATTTTTTTGAATCGCAAAAATGTGATTTCACTTTTGATGTCGATCGAATTAATGCTGCTTTCGATCAACATTAATTTCGTGGCATTTTCTGCTTTTCTTCACGATTTAGTCGGACAGATTTTTGCAATTTTTATTTTAACTGTAGCGGGTGCTGAAGCCGCGATTGGCTTGGCTATTTTGGTGATTTATTTCAACAATAATAAAAATATTGAGATCAAAAATATCTCATCAATGAAGGGCTGATGAAATTTTTTAAAGCACTTACAATTTCAATTTTATTTTTCTTTTCTTCCCCAGTTTCTGCTCAGCCATCAAATCAATATTGCTACATTTCCAACGAGAATTACGAAGAAATTTTAACGCAGGTCGCAAGGAAAAATCCTGATGCGATTCGAGTTCTGCCGGAATGTTTTAAATTCGATCGCAGGTTAATCCTCAAAGCTTCGCTGATCGATCCCTCGCAATTTCAAAATGCCGCAGAAAATTTGAAAGAGGATGAACTTTTTGTTCACCGCTTGCTCAAAGTCAGTCCACAAATTTTACAATTCGCTTCGCCAAAACTACGCATCAATCAAAACTTCATGGAGCAGGCCACTTACTTGAACCGCGAGGCTTTGCAATATTCAGATCCGCGTTTGTTGAACAACAGACTCTTCATGAAAAAAAATGATTAAAATCGATTCAAAAAATTATGAATTTGCATCGGATCGTCTAAAAGAAATTCCCGAATTTGCCGACACCGCTTTCAGCGACAATGGACTTCTACTTTCCTTCGCTCCTGAAAAAATAAAATCGAATAAAAAATTAGTAAAAATCGCAATAAAATCTAACAGCGAAGCAATTGAATTCGCATCCGATGCGCTCAAGAAGGACAAGGAGTTACAAAAATTAGCAAAGAAAAAAACTTCGATAAAATCCACTGAAGATTTAGAAAAATTTTTAAAAGAAAATTACATCACCGTAGAGAAGAAAAAAAATCTCGGAACCGTCATCACCGGCAAAGCAAAAAATTTTCAAAAAAATAAAATTCTTGAACGCAACTATGTCACGAAATGGCAGAGATCTGTAGGCTTCGACAGTTCCGTTCGAAATGACGATCTACGCTTGATCGCCGCAGAAAGTCGCAATTATCCAATTTTGTGGAAAGATGATTTTAAAAAATATTCCGGCCTCACAAAAAAAATCGAAAAGTTTTTTCTGAATCACAATATCGATCAGAGCACGATTGACAGCCTTTCAACGACATTTCTCTGGAAAATAAAATCACAACCTCTAACGCTCGCTTTCAACATTTATCTTTTGCGCGACAGCAAGGATATCGATCTCGGACCAGATTTTTCTGACATCACTTCGCTCACGGCAATCGTGCAAAAACGAAATGAAAAATGGGTTATGACAGTAGTCGAAGTAATTTTTGACAGCGAGATGAGAGTAGATGTGGGCTATGCTAACGGCCATAAAAAATATATTTTGTGGGATCTTTTTCAGACCGACGAGAAAGATAAAAATCCAAAAATTATTTTTAAAATTGAAGATAGATTTAAAGAATATTTTGAAATTTTTGAGGAACAAAATGGCGGGAAATATCGAATGGTTCATCGAGTAGAATCACTTACAAACGCAACAAATAACTCAAATCAAAAATGAAAAATTTACGCGCATTTTCGCTGGTCGAACTTTCAATCGTGCTTTTAATTATCGGCATTCTCATCGCCGGAATTTCTGATGGAAGCAGGCTCATCGGAGTCGCAAAATTAAACATGGCGAGAACGACTACAAACAGCTCGCCCGTCTCTTCCGTAAAAAATTTAGTCCTGTGGCTTGATTCAACAGCAGAAAAAAGTTTCGACGAAATTGAAACCGAAAATAATGGCGCGATCAGCGTTTGGTATGATTCAAATCCACAAACTCAAGTCAGAAATAATCTCACTCAATCAGTTGCAGAAAGAAAACCATCTTACGTTACAAGCGGAATTAACAGCCTTCCGGCGGTGAGATTTAACAATGAAACTACTGCTGCGGAAGACTTCATGCTCTCCACACTTTTCCAAAACATAAACACTTACTCGACTGTTTTTTTGGTGATAAAAACTCCAAGCTCTCTCGCCACAACTCAAACGATACTTAGCAAAGTAATTGCGAATGACACTGGAACAAATTTGCAAACAAACATTGGCGCGTCTGCAATTTCTTATTGCGATGGAGTCGCTGCTCAAAATTGTTACAGCGGCGCAACTTCATTTTCTACCAGCACGAATTACGTCATCTCGATGGTTTACATTCCTAACACCTCTGACAGCGGAATGAAGTTTTATAAAAATGGAGGAACTGCTCTTTCATCAACAACCACGGACTCTCCCGACACATTACTCACAGAAACTTTATTTCTCGGCAAGAGCGGAATTTCTGGAGCTGTGCAATATTTCAACGGGCATATCGGCGAATTAATTATTTTTGATCGCGCCCTAAAAGATGAAGAAAGAATTTCGATTCAGAATTATTTGGGTAAAAAATGGACGATTAAAATTTTTTAATTGCCTCCAAAAAACCAAAATATCATTTTGATTTTCAACGCTAATATACCCAATCTGATTCAAGATACCGATCTTCAAGTTCGTCATTGCGAGCGAAGCGAAGCAATCCAGTAAGCTGCGACCATGGATTGCCGCGCTGCGCTCGCAATGACGGAGTGTCGGTATCTTCATCTGGAATGGGTATAAATTCCTTTTTTAACCAAATTAAATTTTTTCAAAAACTATGAAGACCAACTCCAAAATTCGCGCTTTTTCTTTAATTGAGCTGTCAATTGTAATCCTAATCATCGGTATTTTAATCGCTGGTGTTACGCAAGGTAGCAGAATTCTTTCTCAGGCAAAATTAAATAATGCTAGAACGCTTACGAAAAGTTCGCCGGTTTCTTCAATTAAAAATTTGGCTCTTTGGGTTGAAGCAACTTCGGAGGAAAGCTTTACCAATGCCGCTGCGGAAGATGGTCGAGAAATTTTAACTTGGTATGATTTGAATCCGCAAACTTCTGCTAAAAATAATTTCACCGGAACAGCTGGATCAACGCCTCTTTACAAAACAAACATCATCAACGGACTGCCTGCAGTTTACTTTTCTCGCCCTGACGAATTCATGACATCATCTACTTTTCAAAATATCGTTACCAATACTTCTACGGTGTTCATGGTTGTCAAAACATATATTTACGATTTACCTACCGCCCCAATTGCAATAATAAGCAAACGCGCTTCTACCGCCACCTTATCATCTCCAAATATACAAGTCAGTTTTAATGGAGGTGCCGTTGGACACGCGTGGCAATATTGCGATGGAAAGGGAGCAAGTGTTGATGATTCTACTTGCAACGAAGTGTCTACCAATGATGTTGTTGCTATCGACACACCTTACGTTGTTTCGATAGTTTATGTAGCTGGCACTGCAAATGGAGGATCTACCACAACCTCAACAGGAATTCACTTTTTTCAAAATGGTGTTGCAGCAGGAACTTCTGCAACGGATGAAGTTACAAACGGAAATCCTAATACCACTGGCACTGGAGAATTATTTCTTGGACGACAAGGTGCAACCGGAGGAACTGCGGCATTCTTCACCGGCTATATCGGTGAATTAATCATCTATGATCGCAATTTGAAAAAAGAAGAAAGACAAGCTGTCGAAGCTTATCTTGGTAAAAAATGGGGAGTTGCTATGACTACAGTTGCTATGCCTGCAGAGGCTTACTAAACTTTCAGATTTTAATAAATAAAAAACCCGAGCGAAAAAATTTCACTCGGGTTTTTTGTTGCGAGAAATTATGCAAAAATTTTATTCAATAAAACTCAAATTTCTTTCGTTAAAAAATAAAAGTGATTCAAAATTTTTATGTTTAATTTTTTTAATTGACTTTAATTCTGAACATCTTGATTACCCTAACTCACGTTAAAAAGTTCCCTTATTTTTTTACCAAACTAAACTTTTATAAATTATGAAAACCAACTCCAAAGTTCGCGCTTTTTCTTTAATTGAGCTGTCAATTGTAATCCTAATCATCGGTATTTTAATCGCTGGTGTTACACAAGGTAGCAGAATTCTTTCTCAGGCAAAATTAAATAATGCTAGAACGCTTACGAAAAGTTCGCCGGTTTCTTCAATTAAGAATTTGGCTTTTTGGGTTGAAGCAACTTCAGAGGAAAGTTTTTCAGATGCTAACACAGAAGATGGTCAAGAAATTACAACTTGGTATGATTTAAATCCGCAAACTGCGAGCAAAAGTAATTTAGCTGGAACAGCTGGAACAGCGCCTCTTTACAAAACAAACATCATCAACGGACTTCCTGCAGCTTATTTTGCTGGAAGTGACGAGTTCATGTCATCATCTGCTTTTCAAAACATCGTCACCAATTCTTCTACGGTGTTCATGGTTGTAAAATTGCCGAGCACCCTTGCTATTGGTGATCAGGCAATATTGAGTAAACGCGCTTCCGCAGCTGCCAATGCCTCTTTTCCAAATATACAAGTCAGTATTAATGGCGCTTCTGCTACAGCAGCATGGCAATATTGTGATGGCAATGGTGGCACAACCGTTCCATCATCTTGTAACGAATTATCGTCGAATACTGCCGTCACCGCATCTACGCCTTACGTTGTGTCAATTGTTTACGTTGCCGCTACAGATCCACTCGCAGTTGTAACCACTTCGTCAGGAATTCACTTTTTTCAAAATGGCGTACATGGAACTGCCGATGCAACAACTGCTGGTGCATTCAACGCCCCTCCAAACGTCTCCAACACTGGATCACTATTCGTTGGAAAGCATGGCTCATCTGCTTTAGCCGTATATTTCAATGGCTATATTGGCGAGTTAATTATCTACGACCGCAACTTGAAAAAAGAAGAAAGACAATCGGTTGAAACATACCTTGGTAAAAAATGGGGAGTTGCCCTTGTTCAGTCCACTACTTACTAGGCTTTTAGTCCTGAATAAAACAAAAAACCCGAGTGAAAGAAATTTCACTCGGGTTTTTTGTTGGGCGTTGGTTTGGTTTTACAACATCGCTTTTCAATGTCTGACAAACCCCCTCTAGTTGCAAATTGTCATACTGAAAAAAAATTGTCATGCTGAGCCTGTCGAAGCATGATTCGGGCCACTG
>CAINKA010000113.1 GCA_903849835.1 uncultured Alphaproteobacteria bacterium | reverse complement strand
ACGTGAACATGTGGACGGGGTTACAAACCCCGTCCAGCGCAAGAGTAAGCGGTAATTACGAATGGAAATCAGTCGAAATTTTCTTTGGCAAAAAAATCGCCGCCGAATGTAAAAAAGAATTCGTCCAAAAAATTTTCAGCGCTGCGCAGCTAAAAAAAATCAACAGTAATCTCGAAAAAAATTGGAAAAAAATCCGCGCTGATTTGCAAAAAATTCACCTCGACGAATCGCGTCTCAAAGAAATTTTTTCTTACTTCAAAATCAAAATCTCTCCAAAATCTCTAGGCCTTTCGAAGCAGCAATATCAAGCTTGCGTGGCGAATGCAAAATTTATTCGGAATCGGTTTACCTGCTTGGATGTCGTAAATAATTAACAATTTTAAAATGCCGGAATTGCCCGAAGTTGAAACGATAAAGCGCGGATTAGAGATTTTAAAAAATAAAAAAATCCTGCATATTTTTAGATCGCAAAAAAAATTTAGAATAGAATCGAGCCTTGATTTACAAGGCTTGGTGGGTGCAAAGATTCTGCGGTTCGAAAGAAGGGCGCGCTATTTGCTGATTAATTTTTCCAACAAAAAAACATTAATTTTACATCTGGGGATGAGCGGAAAAATTACGCTCGTGAAAAAATTTCAGCAGCTCAAACATGATCATTTTGCAATTGAGTTTGATGGTGGTGAGCACTTGATTTTCAACGATCCGAGGCGGTTTGGATTTTTGGATTTAGTCGTAACAAAAAATTTAAAAAATCACAAAATCTTGGTGAAGTTGGGAGTGGAGCCGCTGTCGGACGAGTTTAATTTTTCAGCACTGCGTGAAAAAATACGCAGCAAAAAAATGAATATTAAAACTGCGATGATGGATAATAAAATCGTCGTTGGAGTTGGGAATATCTACATCAATGAATCTCTCTTTGACTCAGGAATTTCACCGCTTCGTGAAGCTTCGTCGCTCAAAGAAAATGAGATAAAAAAACTAGTCAGTTCGATCAAAAAAATTCTGAAAAAAGCGATCAATCTTGGAGGTTCTTCAATTTCAGATTATGTCACTGTTTCTGGCGATTTGGGAAGTTTTCAAAATAATTTTCGTGTTTACGGGAGGGTAAATAAGAAATGCCTACGCTGCAAAAATCTCATCAAAAAAATTACGCAAAATGGTCGTTCGAGTTTTTATTGTTCGAGTTGTCAGAAATGAGGTTGGGAGAGGTGGAGAGGGATTCCGGTTTGATAAATGAGTTTGGAAGCTAAGCTTCGATTTTTGCAAAAAAATGATCGAAGAGACAGGAGTAACGATGTCTCCCGGAAGTTCCTTCGGCCAGAGCGGAGAAGGGTTTGTGAGGTTTTCGTTGATTCATGAGGAAGAGAATGTGCGGAAGGCGGTGGGTGAGTTGAAGAAAGTTTTTTAAAGGATTATCTTTCTCCTGCACCATGTGTTGATCGCGACCCTCCGCCCCTTGCAGCAGATTCACCAATCAAAGAATCCAAACCTTCGCCACCTAGAATTTGCGTGATAAAAGCGCATGATTCTGAGTTTATCCCAGATCCGTCATTACCCCAAATTCCTAATGACCGTCATTAGAAACCAACCCTTTATTTGATTGGTTTCCAGCTATGTTTTTGCCTTGTAATTCCGT
>CAINKA010000112.1 GCA_903849835.1 uncultured Alphaproteobacteria bacterium | reverse complement strand
GTTGGACAGTGGAAAAACGCGCATCGATTCCTTGTTGTTAATTTTGCAATTGAAGAGGTTGAACATTTCGGGGCGCTGTTGTTTTGGATCCCAGCCGTGGAACTGACTGCGGAAAGAAAAAATTCTTTCCTTGGCGCGCGATTTTTCTTCATCGCGGCGAGCCCCGCCGAGAGCGACGTCGAAGCCATATTGGTCGAGTGCTTGGCGTAAGCCTTCGGTCTTCATGATGTCGGTGTAAGTTTTTCCGCCGATCCCGAATGGCGCGATATTTTCTGCCGCGCCGCGTGGGTTTGTATGCACGATTAAATCGAGTCCGAATTTTTTTATTTGGTAATCGCGGAAAGAAATCATCTCCTTAAATTTCCAAGTCGTATCGACGTGCAGCAGCCTCACTGGCGGCTTGGCTGGATAAAAAGCTTTGAGCAAAAGATGCAATAAAACCGACGAATCCTTGCCGATCGAATAAAGCAAAACCGGATTTTTAAATTCAGCGACGGCCTCGCGAATGATGTAAATCGATTCGTCTTCTAGTGTTTGTAGGTAGTTGCTGGTCATGGTTTTCTTGAATAAATTTTAATAAAAATTTGGTGTCATGCTGAAGTCTCATCACAATGTCATGCTGAGCCTGTCGAAGTATGATTCATGGCACAATGCCCAGAATCATGCTTCGACAGGCTCAGCATGACATTGAGTTTTAATCGGTTTTCTTAATTGGAATTGATGCAGTCTAGCGCTGGACGGGGTTTGTAACCCCGTCCACATGTTCATGTCGACTTTAGTTTGATACAAACGTGAAGACGGGGTTACAAACCCCGTCTTGCTTTAGCCTTGCTCTAGACATGGTTTTTTCCTTCAAACTCCACCCTCAAAACAAAATCCCCGAAATCCTCTCCCGACTGGCGATGCTCCGAATATTTCCCTAAAAAATTATCAAGCTCAGCGAGAATTTCTGCCTCGCCCAAATCTTCTTTGTAGAGGCGATTAAGCCTTTTGCCCAAGCGATCGCCGCCTAAAAATAAATTATATTTTCCGAGTGATTTTCCGACGAGGCCGATTTCGGCGAGGTAGGGACGGCCGCAACCATTGGGGCATCCAGTCATGCGAATGCTGATTGGCTCTTGCGCCAAATTATATTTTTCCAAAATCGGTTCAATTTTTGTGATCAGGCTCGGCAAATAACGTTGGCCTTCTGCTAATGCCAAAGAGCAAGTGTTGAGTGCGACGCAGGCAATGGAATCAAGCCTGATCGGAGATTGGTCATTTTGGATTTTGTAGTTTTCTAAAAGTTCTTCGACGGCTTTTTTATTCTCTGGCGCAACATCAGAAATAATAATATTTTGATTGTTGGTGCAGCGAAAATTTCCGAGATTTTTTTCGGCGATTTCGAGCAGTGCTTTTTTCATCTCGCCGAAAACTCGTCCAGCTTCGACAAAAAGCGTGAAGTGGTTTTGCCCTAGATAATCCTGTTTCCAGCCAAAGTGATCACCGCGTTTTTCTAATTTAAACTCGCGCGCTTTTTCTAATTTTTCGCCGAAACGTTTTTCGAATTCGGTGACAAACCACGAGACGCCATATTTTTCGATTGTGTATTTGAAGCGAGATTTGGCGCGCTCCTCGCGGTTTCCAAAATCACGTTGAATCGCAGCGATTTGGTAAGTGGCGTCGAGGATTTTTTCTTTGCGCACGAAGCCGATGAGGTCGCCGATGCGCGGAAAAGTTTCTGGATTGCCGTGAGTTGCACCCATTCCGCCGCCTACAGTGACGTTGAATCCAGCGAGTTCTCCATTTTCAATAATTGCAATTAACCCGATATCGTGAGCGTAAAGATCGACATCATTTTCTGGCGGAATCGCGATGACGATTTTGAATTTTCGCGGCAAATAAGCTTTGCCATACAAGGGTTCAGACTCTTCTTTTCCAGAAATTTGCTCTTCATCCAACCAAATTTCGTGATAGGCCTTAGTGTGAGGAAGCAGGTAATCACTGATCTTTTTGCCATATTCGTAAACTTCGTCGTAACCCTTATTTTGCGCAATCGCCACTGAAGTCATGACGTTGCGATTGACGTCGCCGCAGGCTGCGATTGAGTCGAGGCCATATTCGTAAAAAGAAGCGATCGTTGGTTTTAATTTCGATTTGATAACGCCGTGAAGTTGAATCGTCTGGCGAGTGGTGATTTTAATGGTTGGGTTGGCGCTTGTTTCGGTGATTTTATTGATCCCAATCCACTCCTTCGCCGAAATTTTTCCGCCGGCAATGCGCAAACGAATCATGAAAGAAAAAAGTTTTTCCAATTTTTTTTCCGCGCGTCTCTCGCGAGCATCGCGATCATCTTGCTGGTAAGAGCCGTGAAATTTTAGGATGATCTGATCATCCTCAGCAATGGCGCCAGTAATGCCGCTTTTAATGCTCTCCTTCAAGGTGCCGCGAAGGTAATTGCTGTCTGATTTTATTTTTTCGACTTTGGTCATTTTGGTTTTTGTTAGTGTTAGAAATTAGAATGCGCCACCGGTGCAGGACGGGGTTTGTAACCCCGTCCTCATGTTCAGTTAAAACTTTAGAATTACATGAACGTGTGGACTTAAGTTGCTAACCCAGTCCAGCGCTGGGTTAATAAACGTCCTTCAAATACCGATCCTGCTCCACAAGGCGATCAAGATAATTTCTCGCCTCATCAGCACCGATTTTTCCTTCCGACTGAATCACGCCAAGCAGCGTATTCTCAACATCCCGCGCCATATTTTCCTTATCGCCGCAAACGTAAAAATAGGCGCCATTTTCGAGCCAGTGATAAATTTCTTGGGCGTTTTCTTTGATGCGATCTTGGACGTAAATTTTGTGATTTTGATCGCGAGAAAAAGCGACGTCGATTTTTGAAAGCAGTCCCGACTCAAGGTGCGCCTGCCATTCCGACTGATACAAAAAGTCGGTCTGAAAATTTCTTTCGCCGAAAAATAACCAATTTTTTCCGGAAGCGTTGCGGTAATTTCTTTCGGCAAGAAAGCTGCGGAACGGCGCAATTCCTGTTCCCGGACCGACCATGATGAGGTCTTTGTCGTCGGTAGGAAGTTTGAATTGACGATTGCGCGAAATGTAAAAATTAATTTTTTCGCCGATTTTTAAACGCGACAGACGGCCGGAGAATAAGCCCTCAACCTCTTTTTCATCCTTGTCGATGTAGCGCAAAAGTGAAACGGTGAGGTGAACTTCATTGCCATGTTCATTGGTGGAAGAGGCAATGGAGTAAAGGCGCGGGGTTGGTTTCTCTGTTATTCCAAGCTCATCTTCTCCAAATAAAATCCCAACCGAATCACCGGGTTCGTAGTGAATTTCATCATCGCTCGCGATCTCGAGATGGTGTGTTTCCTTGCTCGAACCGATATCGTTGAGATTGATATTGGCGAGAATTTTTCCGGAGAAATTCTTTTTTCCGCTTTTAATCGGAGTTGTCGGAACCGTCGTGATGCTTGATTTTTCTGATGCGAAGGCCGCTTGAACTTGAGCTAAAATTTCCGGAATCGAATTTTCGAAATCCAAATCAAGATCAATTCTTTCCGCTAATTTTTTGGCGCCGAGTTTTTCTAAGCGTGCGTCAATATCTTTTCCTGATTGGCAAAAAAGCGGATAATTTGTGTCGCCCAAAGCGATTGTGAGATAGCTCAACGAAGCTAGAGCCAACTCATTTTGCGTGATATGCTCGAAGAATTTTTTTCCCGCTGCAGGAATTTCTCCCTCGCCGTGAGTGCTGGCAATCACGATTAAATTTTTTTCTTTTTCGAAGTCAGCGAGACGATATTGATCTGCCGCTTTGAGCTTGGCATGCGCGCCTTCCGCCTTCAATTTCTTCGCAATTTCACCTGCCAGAAATTTCGAATTCCCAGTTTCGGTGATGTAAAGAATTGTTAAATCTTTGACCAGTTTTGCGGATTTATTTTCTGTTTTGTGATCAGTCACAAAGCCAGATAAATAGCCGCTCGACCACGCGATTTCTTCTTTGGTGAAGCTGGCGATTATTTGGTCGAGAATTTGTTTTTTTTCGGTTGGTAACATTTTTGTTTTTGTAACGATGTTTTAGAAACGTGCGCTGGACGGGGTTTGTAACCCCGTCCACACGTTCATGTAATTCTAAAGTTTGAACTGAACATGAGGACGGGGTTACAAACCCCGTCCTGCTTTAGGCGTCCTGCTTTAGGTCTTAACCCCGATGCAGCCCACACTCCTTCTTCCCATCATCTTCCCACCACCATCTCCCCGCACGAATTTCTTCGCCGGCGCTGATGGCTCTAGTGCAGGGCGCGCAACCGATGGAGCGGTAACCTGACTTGTAGAGTCGATTAAATGGAATATTTTTTTGCTCAATTTTTTGCCACAATTCTTCCTCCGAAACTTCAAGCAGCGGATAAAATTTTATCAAATTCAGCGCCTCGTCTTTTTCGAAAAAATCTTTAGTTGCGCGAGAATTTGAATGCTCTTTTCGCAGCCCGCTGATCCATAATTTTTTGCCTTTCAATGCACGCTGCAAAGGCTTGATTTTCCTGATCTCGCAGCAGTTTAAGCGCAGCTCTTTGCTTTGATAAAAAGTGTTGATTCCTTCACGATTCACGAAGTCAGAAATTTCATCAGCGTCGGGATAAAATGCGGCGATTTTTAGCGAATATTTTTCGAGAGTGCGTTGCCACACGTCGTAAGTTTCTTGTGGCAAACGTCCGGTATCGAGTGTGAAAATTTCGATCGCTAAATTTTTCTCGGCGATGAAATCGGTGATGACTTGGTCCTCAATGCTGAAGCTGCTTGCGAAGGTTACGCCGTCAAAATTTTTGGCGATGAATTCCAATTTTTCCTGCCAATTCAAATTTTTGGTTTGCTGATTAATTTCCATTTCTTGCCTCCAATTTTTTGAAGTAAGTGCCGTCGAGATTTTCTTCGAGCCAGCGATATTGCGCGTGCTGATTGACGACATCGCCGATGATTACGAGAGCAGGTGAGGCGAATTTTTTTTCGTAAAAAGCTTTTTCAAAATTTTGTAAATTAGTGACGTAAGTTTTTTGGAATGGCGTGGTTGCTTGTTCGATGATGGCTAGCGGTGTCAGCGGATTTTTTTTAGCGCGGATTAATTGCGTCGAAATTTCGCTCAAATTATGCGACGACATGTAAAGCACCAAAGTGTCATCGCTCTTCGCGAGCTCTTGCCAGTAGGCTTCTTCGATCAAATCATTTTTGTAGATCGTCAAGAATCGCACCGATTTGTTGGAGTTTCGTGAAGTGAGCGGAATGCCGGCGTAAGAGGCCGCGCCTGATGCGGCAGTGATTCCCGGAACGATTTGGTAGGGAATTTTTAGATCTTTGATCGCGTCAATTTCTTCGCTCAAATGCGCGAAAATGCTGGTGTCGCCGCCCTTCAAGCGTGCGACGATATTTCCTTCCCCCGCAAATTTTCTGATGAGTTGATTGATCTCATCTTGCGAATAGCGATGAGTGTCGCGGGTTTTTCCGACATTGATTTTGAGCGCGTCTTTTCTGGCGTGGGAAAGAATTTGCGGCGAAACTAAGCGATCAAAAAGCACGACATCAGCGCGCGAAAGTAAGTTGACGCCTTTGAGCGTGATCAGCTCCGGATCTCCGGGGCCGGCGCCGATAAAATAAACCGCACCTTCTTTTTTATTTTCGGATTTTTGTAATTTTTCTTCGAGTAATTTTTGCGCTTTTTTGGAATTGCCGAGCAAAGTTTCAGAAGCGATGGCGCCTTGAATCACATCATGCCAGAAGATTCGACGCGCTTGCAAATCGCTCAATTTTTTCTTCACCAGCTCTTTATTTCGCGCCAAAAAATCGCTCAAAAAAGCTAAATTTTCCGGCAAAAGATTTTGTAATTTTTGTTTGAGGAGACGGGCTAGAACCGGCGAAACACCTGAGGTCGCGACTGACATGATCACCTCGCCACGCTTTACGCTCGCACCAAAAATGAAGCGTGAATTTTGTGGATCGTCGACAACGTTAACGAGTTTATTTTGCGCCTTGGCATCCTCGGCAATTTGTCGATTCACCTCACGATCATCAGTCGCGGCGATAATGATGTCGGCATCTGCGAGATATTTTTTATCGTAGGAAGTTTGAATGAATTTAATTTTTTGCGCCGAAATTAAATCCAAAGTTTGCGGAGAAAATTCTTTGGAGATGACCAAAATATTATCGCTGAATTCCAAAATAGTTTCCAGCTTTGCGAGCGCGATTTTGCCGGCGCCGACGACGAGAAATTTCGTTTTGGTAACGTTTAAAAAGAGTGGAAAATACATGAGAGAAAAACTGCGTGCCTAAAATTTAAAAATGAAAAAGAAAAAGAGGAGAGCGGGCGCTAGCAACAGCAACAACAGCAGGCGGAAGAGGAAAAAGAGCGGGCAGCAAAAACATCGGTGGTCGGAATGTTTTTATTTTGAAATGATTGAGAGCCGTTCATTTGTAAGTGTTTGCAGAGTTTTTTTAAGAGCGCGGCAAGCTAGGAATCGTTTTTTAGGCGTCAAGAAATTTTTCACGAATGTCATGCTTCGAGCTCAATGTCATGCTGAGCCTGTCGAAGCATGATTCTTGGCAAACTGTGCCCTGAACCATGCTTCGACAGGCTCAGCATGACATTGAAGGCTCAGTGTGACATTGAGGTTCAGTGTGACACTGAAGGCTCATGACATTGAGCTCGCAGCATGACATTAATTTTGTCAGGCCAAATCTCTAAACCCAAAATGATTTAAAAATCTAACATCATTTTCAAAGAACATCCTCAAATCGGTGATGCCGTATTTTAGCATGGCGAGCCGCTCGACGCCTATTCCGAAAGCGAAGCCTTGGAATTTTTCTGGATCGATTCCACAATTTTTTAGCACGTTTGGATGAATCATTCCGCAGCCTAAAATTTCCATGAATTTATTTTCTCCTGCAGAATTTTTGCCGATTTTAATTTTTCCATTTTCGTTGGAGTAGTTGATATCAACCTCTGCGGAAGGTTCGGTGAATGGGAAGAAGCTTGGGCGAAAGCGCAGCTCAAGGTTTGGAGCGTCAAAAAATTTCTGCAAAAAATTTTCTAAGACCCATTTTAGCTGACCCATATTCACGTTTTCATCGACGACGAATCCCTCGAATTGATGAAACATCGGGGTGTGAGTTTGATCGGAATCGCGACGAAAAACACGTCCTAAAGCCGCGACTTTCAACGGCGGCTGCGAATTCAACATTTTGCGAATTTGGGTGTTTGAAGTGTGAGTGCGAAGTAAAAGTTCAGAATTTTTTAGGTAAAAAGTATCTTGCATCTGGCGGGCGGGATGGTCTGCCGGCATGTTGAGCGCAGTGAAATTGTGGAACTCATCTTCAATTTCCGGACCTTGTGCAAATTCAAATCCAAGCTCAGAAAAAATTTCTTCAATCTCGCGCATGACCTTGCTGATTGGATGAATCGATCCGCGATTTTCTTTTCGAAATGGCGCACTTAAATCAATTTTTTCGCCGGATAATTTTTGGTTTAATTCCGCGGTTTCAAATTCATTTTTTGCATCATCAATTTTTTTTGTAACTTCGTCGCGAAGCACATTTATCGCAGCTCCAAACGGTTTTTTTTCTTCGTTGGGTAAATTTTTTAGTTGTGAAAAAAGTTCGGTAACAAATCCTTTTTTTCCCAAAAAATTCACGCGAATTTCTTCGAGAGATTGTTTGTTTTTGGCTGCGGAAATTTGGGAATTGAAGTCGGAAAGAATGGGCGTAAGGTGTAAGGCGTAAGGCATAAGATCGTTAGTTTTGTATGTAAATTCAATGTCATGCTGAAAGCCTGTCGAAGCATGATTTGTGGTGCGCTGTACCTTGAATCATGCTTCGACAGGCTCAGCATGACATTGAAGGTTCAGCATGACATTTTAGTTAATCGATAAATCAAAATTTAAATCTTACTCCATGTCAATAAATTGGTTCGGCGCCTACACCCTCCTCAAAAAAGAAACTTGGCGTTTCCTCAAAGTTTATCACCAAACTTTATTTTCTCCGACCGTTAACATCATACTTTTTCTCGCGGTTTTTTCACTTTCAGTTGGACATCAAATTGAAAATATCCAAGGCGTTCCATTCACTGTTTTTATGGCTTCAGGCCTGATCATGATGGCGGCGATGCAAAATGCTTTTGCCAATTCTTCCTCATCTTTTGTGATGGGTAAAGTGATGGGTCACATCGTCGATTACCTCATCCCGCCGCTCGGTGCGTTCGAACTGCTTTTCGCTTTCACGGTCGGTGCAATTTTGCGCGGAATTTCTGTCGCGATTGTCGCCTTCGCCGCAATTTCAATTTTTGTTTCGCTGCCGATTTTTAGTTTTTCGAACGTGATTTTTTACCTAATTTTTTCCTGCATGTTTTTGGCTTTGCTTGGAGTTTTATGCGGAATAATTTCTGAAACTTTCGATCACATGTCAGCGATGACGAGCTATGTCATCACGCCGCTCACCTTCTTGTCGGGCACGTTTTATTCCACGAATGTTTTGCCAGAATTTTGGCAAAAAGTTTCGCACCTAAATCCATTTTTTTACATGATTGATGGCTTCAGATTTTCTATCACTGGACATCACGACGGAAATTTATTGACGGGGAAAATTTTCATCGCCACGATAAATTTAATTCTAGGAATTGCGCTTTATTTTATGATCAAGCGAGGTTACAGAATTAAGAACTAAAACCCTCCCACTTAATCACCAAAAACCATGACCATCACCCCAGAGAAGCTCAGCTGGCTGCGTTTATCGCGTAGCGAAAATATCGGCAAATCAACTTTTTTCCGTTTAATTAAAATTTTTGGCTCGGCGCAAAATGCGTTGGAGAGAATTCCTGACCTTGCGCAAAGAGGCGGATTTAAACGCTCCGTCAAGCTTTGTTCGATTCAAGAAGCGGAAAAAGAATTTCTGAACACAAAAAAATACGGCGCTGAAATTCTGCTTTTTCACGATAAAAATTATCCGCGATTACTTCGCGAAATCCCCGATCCTGCGCCAATCCTCACCATCAAAGGCGATTTTGAATTTATAAATCGCGATGCCATTGCCGTTGTCGGGGCAAGAAATGCCTCGCTTCACGGACTCTCATTCGCAAAAAAAATTGCGCTAGATCTCGGACAAAATTCAATCATCACAGTGTCGGGAATGGCTCGCGGAGTTGACTCTGCAGTGCACGAGGCCTCAATTTTAAGTGGCACAATTGCAGTCATTGCTGGCGGAATTGATCACGTTTATCCGGTCGAAAATACGAGGCTTTATTCTGAAATTTCAAAACGCGGATTGTTGATCTCCGAAACCCCCTTCAGCCTGCCGCCAAAGGGTGGAAATTTTGTGCAAAGAAATCGTTTAATTTCGGGTTTAGCGCTTGCGACTGTTGTGATTGAGGCGGGAATAAAATCTGGAAGTTTGATCACTGCGAGATGTGCGATTGAGCAAGGAAGGGAAGTTTTTGCAATGCCGGGATCGCCTTTCGATCCGCGCTGTCACGGCAGTAATCGCTTGATCAAAGACGGTGCAAATATGATCGAAGATGTGCAAGATATTCTGCGAGAATTTTCTGAAATGAGATCAAGATTCAGCGAAGTTGGAAAGCTGTGCGAGCCTGAGGCTGAAGAGTTCGTCGTCGCAACCCCAAAAATGCCATCTGACAGCGACATCAAAAAAATCCGCGAAGAAATTTTGGCAAAAATAAGTTTCGTTCCGATCGCAATCGAAGACCTAATCCAAAACCTGCAAGAGTCCGCGAGGCTCATCAACATTGCGATTGTGGAGCTTGAGCTCGCGGAAAAAGTTGAGGTGAATTTTGGGAAGGTTAGTTTGAAGGCGCGCTGAAGAGATGGGTTTTTTTGCAACTTCCAATGTCATGCTGAGCTTCGCCAGACATTTTGATTTGCTCATCTTTTTCTCATCATTCAAAAAATTTTAATTAGAATTTTTTCTGGAAGTTTTTATACCAATTCCACTTGAAGAAGCCGATTAAACTTCAGTGTCATGCTGAGCTTGTCGAAGCATGATTCTAGGCACCGAAACCTGAATCATGCTTCGACAGGCTCAGCATGACATCGAGGTTTTTTGTAAATTTTATTTCCCCCAACTCACATGCCAAAATTCGACAAATCAAAACTTCCTTCACGCTACGTTACAAATTCGCATGGTTGTGAAGCGCGCAAGACGATGCTCTACAACATCAAGACTGACCTGTATCCGCAGGGGCTTGCGGAGGATGATTTACAAAAACCTTTTGTCGGAGTTGTGACCGCTTGGAATGAGGCGGCGCCGTGCAACATTGCGTTGCAACGTCAAGCGCAGCCAGCGAAAGAAGGCGTGAAATCTGTAGGTGGAACACCGCGCGAATTCACGACCATCACGGTTACGGACGGCATTGCCAATGGTCACCAAGGGATGAAATCCTCGCTAGTTTCGCGCGAAATTATTTCCGATTCAATCGAGCTCACGGTGCGCGGGCATTGCTACGACGCCCTAGTTGGAATTGCCGGTTGCGACAAATCTTTGCCGGGAATGATGATGGCAATGTGTCGCTTGAATGTGCCTTCGGTCTTTATGTATGGCGGCTCGATCTTGCCGGGTAAGTTTCAAGGAAAGGATGTGACAATCGTGGATGTCTTTGAGGCTGTAGGGATGAGAGACGCTGGCAAAATGTCGGATGTCGATTTGGCGCTTTTGTCGAAAGCCGCTTGTCCTAGTGCTGGCGCCTGTGGCGGACAGTTCACCGCCAATACAATGGCCTGCGTTTCGGAAGCAATTGGACTTGCTTTGCCAGGATCATCAGGCGCTCCCGCACCTTACGAATCGCGGGACGAATATGCTTTCGAGTCGGGTAAAGCAGTGATGAATTTGATCGAAAAAAATATTAAACCGCGCGACATTGTGACGCGAAAATCTTTGGAGAATGCAGCGGCGATCGTTGCCGCGACTGGCGGCTCGACCAATGCTGTTTTGCATCTTCCGGCAATTGCTCACGAATGCGGAATTGATTTTGACATTTTTGAAGTCGGAAAAATTTTCGCCCGCACACCCTACATTGCCGACATGAAACCAGGTGGGAAGTACGTCGCCAAAGATTTGTACGAAGCAGGCGGAGTGCAAATGATCCTAAAAATTTTACTCGATGCAGGATTTATTCACGGCGATTGCTTGACGGTGACGGGCAAAACAATGGCTGAAAATTTGCGCGACGTGAAGTTTAACGAGAAGCAGGATGTGGTTTACCGGCCGGAAAAACCTTTGTCGCGGAGTGGCGGGGTTGTGGTGTTGCGAGGAAATTTGGCGGAAGAGGGCGCGGTGGTGAAAGTTGCGGGGATGCAAAATGATCAATTAATCTTTACCGGAATCGCACGCTGCTTCGACTCCGAAGAAGAATGTTTTTCCGCCGTCGAACAAAAAAAATATTACGAAGGCGACGTGCTCGTAATTCGTTACGAAGGCCCGCGCGGCGGCCCTGGAATGCGCGAAATGCTCGCGACCACCGCGGCAATTTACGGCCAAGGAATGGGCAGCAAAGTCGCACTAATCACCGACGGCAGATTCTCCGGCGGCACACGCGGCTTCTGCATCGGCCACGTTAGTCCAGAAGCGGCAGTCGGCGGAATGATTGCCCTGCTGCGCGACGGCGACAAAATCACGATTGATGCAGTGAGCGGAAAAATTGACGTTGAGCTGAGCGAGTCCGAAGTCGCGTCCCGCAAGGCTTCGTGGGTTGCGCGAGAAAATGATTACCAATCAGGCGCATTGTGGAAATACGCCCAAACCGTTGGCTCTGCTAGGTTCGGAGCAGTTACGCATCGAGGTGCGAAAGCGGAAAAAATTTCTTACGACAAGATTTAGAGCCTTGTTGTTACCGCGTCCAACGCGCCTTCACCCTTCCAACGCACCCATTGCAAGACGGGGTTTGTAACCCCGTCCAGCGGGGCGCGAGGGAGTATTCTTTAATTTTTTAAAAATTTTATGAGCAAAGAAAATCCAACAACACAGGTCTCTGGAGGCGGTGGAGCTTCAGGCGGAAGCGCTCCGCATCTTACAATTTCCATTCCACCTGGCCCTGAAGAACTACTAGACAGCTATGAGCGTGGAGGAGTTGCCGAGGCTAAAAAATTATTAAAAAGAAGCCCAAAACTTTTCGTGAGTCAAAAATTAGATGATGGTGAAGGACTTTTATCTTTTGCGATTGGGAAAAAATATTACGATCTTTGCGAAGTTTTATTGGTGGCTGGAGAGAATCCGGGCGGCATCTTACAAGCCGGTCCCGACAAAGATTTTACCTTTCTTCACAGTGCGGCGATGGAGGGGGATGCTAAAACTGTTAAGCTTCTTTTGGCTTTTGGTGCGGATATCAATCGCGTCTGTGGCAGGGATTTAAGTGTTTTGGATGTTGCTGTAGGAAAGGTTGGGAAGTTTCTTAATTTGTCCGGCTATAGGCGCAAAGAAGAATGCAAAGAGGTCAGAGCAGCAGCTGAAAAAAGATTTGCTGAGTCAGAGCCAGCAGCTGAGGTAGTTGCTCCGCGGGTGGCTCCTGTTGCGAGTAGAAAAGGTGGCGAGAGGTGCGATACTCAGTGATGTGCCATCATTGCGATATGCCATAATCAGCAGTGCAAAAAACTCAATGTCATGCTGAGCCTGTCGAAGCATGATTCAAGGT
>CAINKA010000111.1 GCA_903849835.1 uncultured Alphaproteobacteria bacterium | reverse complement strand
CGCTGGACGGGATTTGTAATCCCGTCCACATGTTCATGTCGGCTTTAGTCTGACACAAACGTGAAGACGGGGTTACAAACCCCGTCTTGCATCGAGGCTTGCACCGAGGTTTTTATTAGAGGAAATCAACTCAATAAACTGCTCAAACAAATACCTGCTATCATGCGGCCCTGGAGAGCTTTCGGGATGATATTGCACCGAAAAAGCGGGACGATTTTTTAAGCGAATTCCTTCAATCGTATTGTCAAAAAGTGAGATGTGAGTGACCTCGATATTGCTCGGCATATTTTCTTGCGGCACGCAGAAGCCGTGATTTTGACTGGTGATTTCAACCACGCCTTTCTTCAAATTTTTCACTGGATGATTGGCGCCGCGATGTCCTTGAAACATTTTTGTGGTGCTTAATCCGGCAGCGATTGAGAGCAGTTGGTGTCCCATGCAAATTCCAAAAATCGGAATTTTATTTTCTAAAATTTTTCTGATGACGGGCGCGGCATATTGTGAAGTGGCGAAGGGATCTCCCGGACCGTTCGATAAAAACACGCCGTCAGGTTTGTGCTTCGAAATTTCAGCGAAGGAAGATTGGGCTGGGAGCACGGTGATCTTGAAGCCGTGATCCGCCAAGCAGTTCAAAATATTTTCTTTCACGCCGTAATCCATGACGACGACATTGTAGCCGTGGGTGAATTTTTTGACTTCGGTTTTGCCCATCGGAATGGTTTTGCTTTTCCATTTGTAAACTTTTTTTGTCGAAACTTTGGAGCAAAGTTCCATGCCATTTAGCGTTGGCAATTTAGCAATTTTGGCGGTGAGTTTTTTTGTGTCTAACTCCTTGCCCTCAGCGACGAAAGCGATGATGACATTGCCCGCACCCTTGGTGCGAATGGTGCGAGTTAGAGCACGAGTATCGATGCCAGAAATTCCAGTGAGGCCCCGCTTAATCAGCCAAGTATTGAGGTGGGATTTGCTGCGAAAATTTGAATCTTGAGTGATGTCTTCGCGAATCACCAAACCGTGGCAAAAAACTTTTTGTGCTTCGTTGTCGTCGTTATTGCAGCCAACATTTCCGATGTGAGGAAAGGTGAAATTGATGATTTGTCCGGCGTAAGATGGATCGGTCAAAATTTCTTGATAGCCTGTGATCGCAGTGTTGAAGCAGATCTCGCCGTGAGTCTCGCCTTTTTTACCAACGCCCTTGCCGAAGAAAAAAGTGCCGTCAGAGAGGCACAACACTGCGTTGAGATTTTTGTTCGCTTTGAACTTCATGATAATTTACCCAAAATTTTCGAAAAAAAACCGTCATCTTTTGGTACTCGATCTGATTCAAGAAACAGATCGATCAAGAACTCAATGTCATGCTGAGCTTGTCGAAGCATGATTCAGGCACTGTGCCATGAATCCTGCTTCGACAAGCTCAGCATGACTGAAGTTATGATTAGAGATGACGGGAGGCCTAGTTATTGTAGTACATTTCGAACTCAACCGGATGAGGCATTTGCTCGTAGCGATCGACTTCTTTCATTTTTAATTCGATGTAAGCATCGATTTGATCATTGGTGAAAACATTGCCTGCCAGCAAAAATTCACGGTCTTTGTCAAGCGCGCCTAAAGCATCGCGAAGTGAGCGCGAAACTGTTGGAATTTTTTTCAATTCCTTTGGTGACAAGTGGTAGAGATCTTGATTTCTCGGCTCTCCCGGATGGATTTTATTTTTAATGCCATCGAGTCCAGCCATGAGTAGAGCAGCGAAAGTGAGGTAAGGATTTGAGGCGGGATCAGGGAAGCGAGTTTCAATTCTGCGACCATTTTCGTTGGTGACATTCGGGATGCGAATCGAAGCCGAGCGGTTTTTCGGCGAGTAGGCCAAAAGCACCGGAGCTTCATATCCCGGCACCAAACGTTTGTAGCTGTTGGTCGTTGCGTTGGAAAAAGCATTGATCGCTTTCGCATGCTTGATGATGCCGCCGATGTAGAACAGAGCTAGCTCGGAAAGGTTGGCTTGCAATTTTCCTTTGAACAAATTTTCACCATTTTTCCAAATTGATTGGTGAACATGCATGCCAGATCCGTTGTCGGCGAAGATTGGTTTTGGCATGAAGGTCGCAGTTTTACCGTAAGCTTGGCAAACATTGTGAACGACATATTTCAACTTCTGAACATTGTCTCCGGTTTTGGTGAGAGTGTCATATTTGAAACCGATTTCAGATTGCGAAGTGGCAACTTCGTGATGGTGGAGAAGTGGCGTGATGCCGACTTGGCGCAGAGTTTCAGTCATTTCGCAGCGAAGATCTTGCGAAGTGTCGAGAGGAGATGGATCGAAATAAGCACCTTTAATTTGCGAGCGACGGGCAAGATTTCCGCCCTCAATTTCAGATCCGGAATTGTGCGGAGCTTCTTCCGAATCAATCGTCGCAAAATTTTCATGCGAGCCAGTGCTGAAACGCACGTCATCAAAAATAAAAAATTCTGGTTCTGGACCAAAATAAGCCGCGTCGCCAATTCCACTTTTTTGTAAATATTCTTCGGCTTTTTTAGCGGTGAAGCGCGGGTCTCTGTCGTAGCCCGCATTGATTGTTGGCTCGATGACATCGCAAATGATTACGAGAGTTGCAGAGGTTGCGAATGGATCGACGAAAGCAGTGTCAAGTTGCGGCATTAGCAACATGTCGGATTCGTTAATTTCTTTCCAAGCCGGCACAGAAGATCCATCAAACGAAACACCCTTTGCTAATTCTTCTTCACCAACCGCATCAGCGCAGTGAGAAATGTGAAGCCACTTTCCGTTAAAATCAGAAAAACGGAAATCGATGAATTTGATGTCGTTGTTTTTGACCATGTCGAAGATAGCAGAAATGCTTGTGGCTTTTGCTTTGCTCATAAATTTATTTAAATTGAATTTGGAGAAGTGGACAAAAAATTGAGCTTGCAAACTTAGAACCTCAGCGGCTTAAGCTCTTTTGCAAACTCAGTTTTAAGTAAGATAAATTTTTTAAAACGCGGTTGAAATAATTTTGCATGCAGCAGTAAGCAAGTAAAGAATATCAATTTCTTATAAAAAAATTACGTCTTGATTTAGGGCAAATTTTTTATTTCGAATAGAATCCTACCGCTTGCGAAATATTTTTCAGACTATCCTTTTTTATCATCTCACTTAAATCTTTTTTAATTTTTTCAACCAATCCAAAACCCTCATAAACAAAGGCCGAGTAGATTTGCACCAGAGATGCGCCGCATTTTATTTTCTCGTAAACATCAGCAGCAGATGAGATTCCTCCGACTCCAATGATCGGAATTTTTCCTTCGGTAAATTTGTAAATATTTTTTAACACTTGATTCGATTTTTCTAAAAGCGGCTTGCCACTTAGGCCACCAATCTCAACAGCATTTTTACTTTTTAAATTCGGATCACGAAAAATTGTGGTGTTAGAAATAATCAAGCCATCAACTTTATTTTTTATCGCGATCTCAGCAATTTTTTCTTGCTCCTCTAGAGTCAGATCTGGCGCGATTTTAAGTAATATCGGCACATTTTTTTTACAAAAATTTTTAAGCTCATTTTTCTTTTGCATGATCTTGCTTAAAAAAGGATCGAGCCTTTCTCCGCTTTGCAAATCACGCAAATTTTTTAGATTTGGCGAAGAAATATTAACCGCGATGTAAGTGGCCTTGGCGTAAAATTTTGTTAACAAGACGAGATAGTCAGCAAGCATGTCCTCCGTGTCTTTATTTTTGCCGATATTCACCCCAAGCGCGCAGGAAATTTTAGGCGCAGCTTTTTCCAGATTCTTGGCAAAATTTTCAGAGCCCAAATTGTTGAATCCTAAACGATTTATAACCGCCTCATCTTCGCAGAGTCGAAATAATCTTGGCTTAGCATTACCGATTTGCTCTCTCGGGGTTACTGTTCCGATTTCCAAAAATCCAAAACCAAATTTTGACAAAGCGTTTATAGCTTCAGCATTTTTATCAAAACCCGCAGCAATGCCAATTGGATTAGCAAAATCAATATCCCACAACTTTGTCTGTAAATTTTCGTAATGCCGATTGTAGCAAAAAAGCGTCACTGCTTTTGGCATAAATTTTAAAAATTTTATGACCAAATTATGCGCAACTTCCGCATCAAATTTAAAAATTAACGGACGAAAAATTTTGTAAATATTCACGAATTAGCCTCGGTTTTTTTGTTAGTTAGAAGCAACATCCCAGTGCTCACAGCAACAATGATTAAAATCACATCGGAAGAACGTTTGAGTAAAAAATTGTCGGATAATTTGTCTTTCAATCGCGCTCTTTTTCTTTCGTTAATTTCGAGATTTGCGTAGGATTTATCCGACCATTCCTCTTCGAATTTTTTTCCCAAATAAAAACTTTTTACTGCGATGTGAACTGGATGAGATGGCAAAATCATTGGGTTCTCCATGATTTCACTTTGTTTTGAAAATTTTTTTTCACGCATCGCGTCAGAAATTTTTGTAACATTTTTTGCAATGAAAAAGACCGAGGAAAAAATTATCGCAGAGATAAAAAAATAGACTGAAATCGAAAAATATTTTCG
>CAINKA010000110.1 GCA_903849835.1 uncultured Alphaproteobacteria bacterium | reverse complement strand
TGCTTCGACAGGCTCAGCATGACATTGAAGGTATTTTGTGCAGATCCCAATTGCCGGACCTAAGTTATTTAATCACGATTTTGAAAAACTTTTTCTTCCCCACCGACAATTCAAATTCGCCGATCTCGATGATTGAATGTTGAACATCCAAAACCACGTCCCCGTTGATTTTAACGCCTTTGCCTTCGATTAATTTCTTTGATGCGCCTTTCGATTCTGCAGCACCAATTTCAAAAATTATTTCGGTGAGTTTTTTATTTTTTTCGGCGCCGAGGGAAATCTCTTTTTCCTCGAAAGCGGCAGAGTTTTTGGCGACGAAAATCTCGCGCGCTTTTTGCAAAACTTCCGCCGCAATTTTTTCGCCGTGGCAGATTTTTGTAGCTTCGAAAGCTAAAATTTCCTTCGCCGAATTGATGTTTTTTTCGCGCAACTTTTCGATTTCAGAAATTTCTAAATCAGTAAAAAGTTTCAAAAATTTTTCGACGTCAGCGTCGTGGGTGTTGCGGAAATATTGAAAATAATCGAAAGGTGAGAGCATGTCTGCATCAAGCCACACTGCGCCCTCAGCGGTTTTTCCCATTTTTTTTCCATCGGCGGTGGTGAGCAAAGGAGAAGTCAATCCGAAGGATGATTCATAAAAATCTTTTTCAAATTGCTCTCCCAATGCGTCATAATTTTCTTGACCTTTTTTGACGTTGGGAATTTCTCGATAAAAATTTACGATCGCCATTCTGCGAATTAATTCCACCCCATTCACAATATTCCCCCACTGATCCGAGCCGCCAATTTGTAGGCGGCAATTGTATTTTTGGTTGAGCTCAAAAAAATCGTAGGCTTGCAAAATCATGTAGTTGAATTCGAGGAAAGAGAGTGGCTGTTCGCGTTCGAGTCGCGACTTCACTGAATCGAAAGTGAGCATGCGATTGATCGAAAAATGGCGGCCGACTTCGCGCAGGAAATCGATGTAGTTCAAGTGGCGCAACCAGTCGTCATTATTGACTAAAATGGCATTCGAGGCACCACCGCCAAAGCTGATAAATTTCTCCAAATTTTTGCGAATGCCGGAAAGATTTTCGGAAATTTTTTCGTCGGATAAAACTTGTCGCGACTCATCTTTTCCCGACGGATCACCGATCCGCGTCGTCCCACCGCCGAGCAAAACAATCGGTTTGTGTCCGTGTTTTTGTAAAAGGCGCAGGATCATGATTTGGATTAAATTGCCGGCGTGAAGTGATTTTGCGGTGCAATCAAATCCGATATAAGCGGCGATTTTTTCGTTGGAAAAAACTTCGTCTAATTCTGCGGCATGAGTGGCTTGGGCGAAAAATCCGCGTTGGGAAAATTCGCGTAAAAAATCTGATTTGAAATTCATTTTGGATGGTTAGGTTGCGCGAAAATTTATGCAGAAAATTGTCTTCCAATTCGTAATTAATCAAGCGTAAAGCCGTGCAAATCCAAGAAAAACAGCGAGTTACATCGCAATGGTTTCAACTTCTGCGTGATAAAATTTGTGTGGAATTTGAAAAAATTGAAGAAGAGTTTTTTGCAAAAAATGCTGGAAAATTCATTCGAAAAAATTGGGAGCGTGACGGTGGCGGAGGTGGTGAAATGTCGCTGATGAAAGGCAATGTTTTTGAAAAAGTTGGTGTGAATTTTTCTAAAGTTTGCGGCGAGTTTAGTGAAGAATTTCGTGCTCAAATTCCCGGCACCGAAAAAAATGGCGCATTTTGGGCCAGCGGAATTTCGTTGGTGGCGCACATGAAATCGCCTTTGGTTCCGGCGGTTCACATGAATACGCGATTTATTTGCGTGGGACAAGGTCTGTCGCGCTACGCGTCGACGGGAAAAAATTGGTTTGGTGGTGGTGCAGATTTAAATCCGATGATCGAGGTTGAAGCTGATACTCGCGATTTTCATGCAGCCTTTCAAGCCGCTTGCGACAAGGCTTCGCCAGATTATTACGTCAAATTTAAAAAATGGTGCGACGAATATTTTTTTATCAAACATCGCGGTGTGGCACGCGGCGTTGGTGGAATTTTTTACGATTACCTCGAAAGTAATCCCGCTGACGATTTTGAAAAAAATTTCGACTTCACCAAAAATGTCGGGCTGGCTTTTTTAGAAATTTTTCCGCAACTTGTGCGTCGTCACATGCATGAAAAATGGACTGATGATCAACGTGAAATCCAATTAAAAAAACGCGGGCTCTACGCCGAATTTAATTTGCTTTACGATCGCGGAACAAAATTCGGATTGATGACTGGAGGCAATGCGGAAGCGATTTTGATGTCGTTACCGCCGGTTGTAATTTGGGAGTAATAAAAAAAGTCGTAAGTCGTAAGTCATAAGTCGTAAGTCAATCCGGACTACGACTTACGACTTACGACTTACGACTTACGACTAATTTTTTTATGAAAAAAATTCAAAAAATTTACGAAGGTAAAGCCAAGCAACTTTTTACCACCGAGGATGAAAATCTTCTCATCCAATTTTTTAAAGACGATGCCACCGCTTTCAACGCGCAGAAAAAAGCGGTGATTGAAGGGAAGGGTGTTTTGAACAATTTTATTTCGGAGCACATCATGCTTGAAATGGCTCGGGCTGGGGTTCCGACGCATTTCGTAAAACGTCTGAATGAGCGCGAACAATTGGTGAAAAAAGTAAAAATTATTCCGTTGGAAGTGATTGTGCGCAACGTGACTGCAGGTTCGATGGCGAAGCGTTTGGGCATCGAAGAAGGTTTGGAATTACCGGCGCCAGTTTTCGAAATTTGTTTGAAAAATGACGCGCTCGGTGATCCGCTGATTAATGACGATCATGCGGTGAATGTCCTTGGCGCTGTAACTCGTGCACAGCTTGAACAAATCAAAAATTACACTTTCAAAATCAACGAAACATTGCGCGAAATTTTTAAAAAAATCGGCATCAAACTGGTTGATTTCAAAATTGAATTTGGTTTTGATGCCGCCGAAAATATTTTATTGGCTGACGAGATCAGTCCTGACAGTTGCAGACTCTGGGACGAAAAAACTTCCGAAAAATTAGACAAAGACCGCTTCCGTCGTGATTTGGGTGGCCTCGTTGAGGCTTACTCAGACGTGGCTTCAAGACTTGGAATTAAAATTAACTAAACATGAAAATCAGAATTCTAATCACCCTAAAAAAAGCCGTTCTCGACACTCAAGGCAAAGCGATCGAAACTTCTTTGCAAAAAAATCTTGGCTTTGCCCAAATCTCGCAAGTCAGACAGGGAAAGGTTATAGAGCTGGACATTACCGAAACCGATTCAGCAAAAATCAAAAAAATTGTCGACGAAATTTGCGACAAATTGCTCGTGAATAAAATCATCGAAGACTACTCCTTTGAAGTGTTAAATTAATCTTATGTCATGCTGAGCCTGTCGAAGCATGATTCTGAGGTAAGCACCCTTCGACAGGCTCGGGGTGACAATTTTCTTTTTAATGAAATCAGCAGTAATCACCTTTCCCGGTTCCAATTGCGATCGCGACGCGGTCACAGCTTTGCAAAAAGTTGGAAGTAAAATCCAAAAAATTTGGCACCAAGAAACTAAGCTCGATGACGATCTGGATTTAATCATCATTCCGGGAGGTTTTTCCTACGGCGATTATTTGCGTTCTGGAGCGATGGCGGCGATTTCACCGGTAATGCAAGAGGTGAAAAGGCTTGCGGCGCGCGGTGTTAAGGTTCTTGGAATTTGTAACGGTTTTCAAATTATTACCGAAGCCGGCCTTCTTCCTGGAGTTCTTGTTCGAAATAAAAAAATGAAATTCATTTGCCGTGAAGTTCATTTGCGCGTTGAAAATTCCGATTCTTCTTTCACAAAAAAATATAAAAAACATCAGATCATCAGAGTTCCAATTGCTCACATGGATGGGAATTATTTGGCTGATAATGAAGTTTTAAAAAAGCTGGAAGACGGTGGAAATATTGCCTTCCGCTACGTTGATGTTAGTGGAAATGTTACTGATGAATCTAATCCGAATGGCTCAGCTTTGAGCATTGCTGGAATTTTTAACGATCAAAAAAATGTACTTGGAATGATGCCTCATCCGGAAAGGGCGATTGATGAAAATACTGGATCGGAAGATGGGCTAGCGATGTTTGAGTCTCTTCTCAGCTGATTTTGTTTTTGTTGTTTTCATCACCTCAGTAAGAGGGCAAACAAACTTTTCTCCCTTCTCAATTTGCGTTTTATCTTCGCATTTTCTTTTCGCCTCGATCAAGTCATTCACCAAAGAATTTCTGATATTTTGCGCTGCAATTTTTGTGAGGTTTGACAAAACATACTCGCCGGCGACGTAGGTTCCGTAACGGTTCGCAGTGACGTCGTAACTGTCATTCACCGCAGTCGATCCTCTGGAAATTATGCTGCCAGTTTCAAGACTTCTGAATTCGTAGGATGCGCTTAAAGTTGCGTTGTTACGACCGGAAGAGCCGGTTGCGGTGATGAAGGTGGAGCCGGTGCCGTTACTAACTTCCAACACCAAAAAATATTTTGGCTCGACCTTGATGTAGTCCGGATTGAGCACGTCGTAAAGATTATTTTTTAATTCCTGACTGAGGCGGGTGCGATCTTTTTTGATGCGGATTGCTGCGAGTTCTTGGGCGTAGGAAACGATGTCAGTTCTTTCTTCGTAAATTATTCGAAAGCCGCAGGAACAAAGGCTTAAAAGCAATGTTAGTAGAAGAATTTTATGCATTTCGAATCGCGCTTTTGATGAAGGAAACAAAGAGGGGATGTGCAGCAAAAGGTTTCGATTTTAATTCAGGATGAAATTGCACGCCGACAAAAAACGGGTGATTTTTTATTTCGACAATTTCGGGAAGATGTCCGTCGGGAGACATGCCGCAGAAGGTGAGGCCAGCTTTTTCCAATTGCGATTTGAAGTTAATATTCACCTCGTAGCGGTGACGGTGACGTTCGGAAATCGAAGTTTTTCCGTAAATTTTTTCAGCCAAACTACCTTTTGAAATTTTGCAGGGATAGGCGCCAAGTCTCATCGTGCCGCCTAAATCGCTGCCGGCTTTTTTAGTTTTTTTGCCGGATTTATCTTGCCATTCATGCATCATGCCGATCAAAAAAGTGCCTTTTTTAGAAATTTCGCTGGAGGTGGCGTCCTTGATGCCAAGCACGTTGCGGGCATATTCGATCACTGCCATTTGCATGCCGAAACAAATGCCGAGGTAAGGAATTTTTTTCGTGCGTGCATGTTCAACCATGGCGATTTTGCCTTCGGTCCCATCTTCGCCGAAGCCGCCTGGCACAAGGATCGCTTGCAGATTTTTTGGCAAATTATTTTTGTTAGTCCGCGCATTCACCCAAACAATATTCGCCTTCACCTTCAAAGAAAATGCGGCGTGGTCAATGGCTTCGAGCAGCGATTTGTATGAGTCGCGGTAGTCAGTGTATTTTCCAACGATTGCAATGTTGACCTCGCTCGTTGGATTTTCGATCGCGTCTTTAATCGCGAGCCACTTAGTCAGATCAGGCTTCTTGCTGTGATCGAGTTTGAAAAATTTTAGAATTTCAGTGTCGAGTCCGTTTTTGTGGTAGATCAGCGGAACCTCGTAAATGCTTGTGGCATTTGGTGCGGCGATCACTGACGAAATCGGCACTGAACACATTTTGGCAATTTTTTCGAGATGAGCTTTGCTGGTCGGGCGTTCTGCGCGGCACAGTAAAACCGAAGGTTGAATGCCGATCGAGCGCAATTCTTTTACCGAGTGCTGAGTTGGTTTTGTTTTGAGTTCGTTGGCGCTTTCGATGTAGGGCAGCAACGTAAGGTGTAGGAAGGCGCAACGATTTGGCATCTCGTAACCGAGCTGGCGAATGGCTTCGAAAAATGGCAGCGCTTCAATGTCGCCAACGGTTCCGCCGATTTCGCAAAGTAGAAAATCTGCGCCCTTTACGTCGTTCAAAATAAATTCTTTGATGAGATCGGTGACGTGCGGAATCACTTGTACCGTGCCGCCGAGATAGTCGCCTTTGCGTTCTTTGGCGAGAAGTTTGGAATAAATTTGTCCTGCCGTGACGTTGTCAGATTTCTTCGCATCCACGCCAGTGAAGCGTTCGTAATGCCCCAAATCCAAATCAGTTTCCGCTCCATCTTCGGTGACAAACACTTCGCCGTGCTGAGTTGGACTCATCGTGCCCGGATCGACATTGAGGTAAGGATCGAGTTTACGAAGTTTAACAGAGTAGCCGCGAGCCTGAAGCAGTGCGGCGAGAGAAGCGGAGGCGAGACCTTTCCCAAGTGAGGAAACAACGCCGCCGGTGATGAAGATGAATTTGGTCATTTTTGAAAAAGTCGTAAGTCGTAAGTCGTAAGTGGTAAGTCGCATCAAACTCGGTTTGACTTACGACTTACGACTAAAATTTATTTCCCGAGCATAATCCGATCCACCAACTGCTTGATGGTTGGCACGAATCCATTCGCATAAAACGGATCAGTCGCGAAGCGGTAGGCGCTGTGGCCGGAGAACATTAATTGGTTTTCGACGTCGCCCCCTAGGCGGATATCTTGCAAAGTTTTTTGGATGCAGAAGCTGCGTGGATCGGCTTTGCGGTCTGTTGTGTGATTCATTTCTTCTTTGTCGGACCAGTTGCTGAAGCGGCATTGGCTGAGGCAGCCCATGCAATTGATTTGATCGGTGATGATTTGTTGTGCCTTCGATTTGTCGACGAACATCAGTGTTTCGTCCGGCGTTTTCATGCTTTCGCTGTGGCCAGCGTGAATCCATTCGTCAACTTTCGCTTTATCTTCAGGCTTGATGTAAACGACGCGGCCGCGTTGGCCGAAAGGAATTTCAGCGGTGAAAACATCGATTGGTTTGGTGCGGTAGTCAACTTGGCGGATCTCGCGTCCCTTGAGCTCGCGGATGAAATCATTTTCGACGGCAGAAGAATAAAATCCGGTTGGGCTGAAGCGGTTGAGGTAGACGTCGCCTTCTTTCAGCATCATTAATTTTTTCTTCCACGAATCAGCGACGGGATATTCCTGCGTCACGATTGGGCGCGTGCCGAATTGGAAAACGATTGGTCCGATTTCAGGATTGTCGAGCCAGTGCTCAAATTCTTCCAAGTTCCAAACCCCGCCAGCCATGATGATTGGGACTTCGTTTAACCCGACCGAATTCATGAAAGTGCGAAGTTCAGCGACGCGAGGGTAGGGATCTTCGTAGGCATTTGGATCTTCGGCATTCGACAAACCATTGTGGCCACCGGCGCGCCAAGGACATTCGTAAACCACGCCGCCTAGAAGCGTGACTGCTTTGTGGTAACTGCGCTTCCACAAAGCACGAAAGGCGCGCATTGAGGACACGATTGGGTAGTAGTAAACTTTGTATTTTTCGGCGATTTCGGCGAGGCGGTAAGGCATGCCGGCGCCACAGGTGATGCCGTGAATCAGGTCTTTAGTGCCGTCAAGAATTCCGTGTAAAATGCGTTCTGCTCCGCCCATTTCCCAAAGTACATTCATGTGGATACGACCAGCGCCACCAGCGATGTCGTGGGCAATTCTCGCTTGAGAAATTCCGCCGCGAATGCTGTCTACAATCAATTCTTCGTGCCTTTCGCGACGAGTGTGAGTTTTGTAAACTAGCGGAATATATCTTCCGTTTTCGTCGATTGAATCAGCGTTGACGCCAGAAAAAGTTCCAACTGCGCCAGCCTTTGCGAAATATCCTGCAGTCACGCCAGTTGTGATTCCAACACCTTTGCCTCCTTCGATGATTGGCAAACATTCAACGCCAGAAACGACAAAATTTTTGATTTTTTTTAGCAAGGGAGCTCCGGAAATTATGAGGGAAAAATGAAGGGCGGAAAAGTAGGAAAGGGTTGCAAAAGATCAATAGGTTTATCATCTAGCACTCATCAAATCTGCTCAATTTTTTTACAAATCATGAATTTTAACATCCCAGAATTTTCAGTTTCGGAATTTTCGCGTTCGATCAAACGCGTGGTCGAAGATGCTTTTGGTTATGTGCGGATTAAGGGCGAGATTGTTGGCTTCAAGCGTGCTTCGTCGGGGCATTTATATTTCACTTTGAAGGACGAAAATGCTACGCTTTCCGCAGTTTGTTTTCGTAATGCTGCGGGGTTAGTTAATTTTGAAATTGCTGACGGTTTGCAAGTTACAGCATCGGGAAGAATTACAACTTTTGAAGGTCGATCGAATTACCAAATTATCGTTGAGAAGCTAGAAATATCAGGCGTTGGTGCGATTTTGGAAATGATTGAAAAAAGGCGACAAAAACTTTTGGCGGAAGGTTTGTTCGATGAAATTCACAAAAAACAAATTCCATTTTTTCCGAAAATTATTGGCGTGATTACTTCGCAAACTGGTGCGGTGATTGAGGATATTAAACACCGCGTCGAAGCGCGCTGCCCATGCCATCTCATGCTTTATCCAACTTTGGTTCAAGGTGAAAAAGCGGCGGCAAAAATAATTTCTGCGATCAAATTTTTTAACAAATTAAAAACAAATAGGCCGCAAGTTTTGATTATTGCGAGAGGGGGAGGATCCTTTGAAGATCTACTTTCGTTCAGCGATGAAAATTTAATTCGTGCAGTTTTTAAATCAGAAATTCCGGTGATTTCTGCCGTTGGTCACGAGACTGATACGACATTGATCGATTATGTTTCCGATCTTCGTGCAGCAACGCCAACAGCGGCTGCGGAGTTAGCGACACCAGTTTTATCCGACATAAAAAATCAGTTAAATTTTTTGAGCGAGCGCTTAAATTTTTTACCAGAAAATTTCTTCGCGGAGAAATTTTTTCATTTAAAAAATTTACAACGCTACATCGTTGATCCGGTGCAAATATTGGCTCAAATGAATGAAAGATTTTTAATGTTTGGGAATAAATTTAATTTTTTAGTGAGGAATTTTTTCGAAAAAAAATCAGAAAAAATTTTTTCTTTGCAAATTTCAAGTCAGTTAATTTTTCAAAGAATTCGTGCAGAAAATCAAAAAATTGAATTCATGTCAGAGCGTTTAAAATCAGGCTCTGAAGCTAGGTTGAAAGAAGCTAAAGTTAATCTCGAAAATTTATCAAAATCTTTAAAATCAAATCACTATCGCGAAATTTTGAGGCGCGGATTCGCTTTGGTCAAAAATGAAAAAGGCGCTTTGATTTCTTCGGTTGCTAATGTGAAAATTGGAGAAAAAATTTCGGTTGAAATGTTTGATGGTGAGGTTGCTATGACCGCTCTGAACACCGCAACAAACGCGGGTTAACAAAATTTATCCAATGCTAAAAACTCCAAATTTCTGGACTAAAAAAAATATAATTTCAGTCGCGCTTTTACCTCTAAGCGCGATTTATTTTTGTGCGTTTTCCTTGGCTAGAATTTTTGCTAATCCACAAAAAATTTCTAAACCGGTAATTTGCGTTGGAAACCTGATAGCTGGCGGTTCAGGAAAGACCCCGACCGCAATTGCAATCGGAAAAATTCTTCATGAAATCGGAGTTCAATTTGCTTTTTTAAGTCGCGGTTACATGGGTGACGGATCGAAATTTTTATTGCTGCGAAAATATGATAATAACAAGGCAGAAAATGTTGGGGATGAACCGATGTTACTGGTTGAAACAGCGGATACATTCGTCGCAAAAAATCGTCTTTTTGGTGCGCGGCAAATTGACCGGATGAGCAAATTTAAAGCGATAATTCTGGATGATGGAATGCAAAATAATTCTCTGAAGCGTGACTTTACGATTCTAGTTGTTGATGGAAAAGTTGGTTTTGGAAATGATTTTTTAATTCCTGCGGGGCCAATGCGTGAGCCGCTTTTCACTGGTTTAAAAAAAGCTGATCTTGTTGTGTTGATCGGCGAAGTGAGGTCAGAATTAGAAAAAAAATTAGTCGGAAAAAAAATCGTGAAAGCAAAAATTATTCCAACAAATTTGGATCAATTTCGTGACAAAAAATTATTGGCATTTTGCGGCTTAGCCTATCCGCAAAAATTCTTTTCTTTCCTTGCTAATCAAGGTTTGGACGTGGTTGAATCTCGCAGCTTTTCTGATCATCACATTTATCAAATTTCTGACCTCGAAAATCTTTTGCAAATCGCACAGCAAAAAAATCTGACTTTGGTTGTGACGAAAAAAGATTGGATCAAATTTCCAAAATTATTTCAGGAAAAAATTTCTTATCTCGACATTGAGCTGGAGTTCGAAAATAAAGATCTGGTGATTGCAGAGCTAAAAAAAATTTTATGAAATTCCAAGAATTGTTAAAACAAAAACTAAAATCAGCTCGCTATTTTTGTGAGGCAATCATCGTAAAATTTGGGTTGTGGATTTTTTTTGCGATGCGTCCGCAACTGGCTTCAAACGTGGCTGCGGCGCTGTCTAAATTTATTGGTAAAAAACTTCCCGTTCATAAGCTTGCTTACGAAAATTTAAGCAAGGCAATGCCGAAATTATCTGAAGTAGAAAAGCAAAAAATTTTGGATGACATGTGGGATAATCTCGGCCGTATCGTTGGTGAATTTCCTCACATTTCAAATTGCCCGATTGATCAGATGGGGAACTTGGTTGAGTTATCGGGCGAAAGTTTAAAAAATATTGAAGCGATTAAAAAAAGCGGGCAGGGCGGAATTATTTTTTCTGGTCATATCGGCAATTGGGAAGTCGGTCCGAAAATTTTTTCTGATCGCGGTTTAAAAATAAAAACAGTCTATCGGCCATTGAATAATCCCTACGTTGAACAAATGACTGCCTCGATTCGTGACACTGACCTGATCGAAAAAAATGCCAGCGGAAGTCGAAAAATTATCGAGATGATCAAGTCCAGAGGATTCGTGATTATCATGGCAGATCAGAAAGTTAGCGAAGGTGAGCCGGTGCAATTTTTTCACGATTTAGCAATTACCGCAACATCGATGGCGCGTATCGCATTGAAGTATGATGCGCTGCTAATTCCAGCGCGCTCAATCAGGGTCGGAAAAGATTTTAAGTTCCGCGTCGAAGTAGAAAAACCCCTTGCATTTGAAAAGACCAGTAACCTTAATTCAGACGTGCTACGCCTTACTCGCGAGATTAATTCCAAGCTCGAAGAGTGGATCAAAGAATATCCTTCCCAGTGGTTTTGGGTTCACAATCGTTGGAAAAAATAACTTAAAATTAATCAAAATTATGAAATCACTCCGTCAATTTTTTTTAGTCGCTTTGCTTGGAATGAGCTCTTCTTGTGCGATGATTTTCAACGAAAAAACGGTTGATGTTTCAATCGGCAGCACGCCAGCCGGAGCTGACATTTTTATCGACGGAAGAAATTACGGAAAAACTCCCGCTACAATTAACATCGAGCCCAAAAATTATACTGCGATCTTGACCAAGGAGGGATACGGCTCGGCGCAACTTCAGCTTGAGGTCTGGGCCGCCCTTCGTAATGGAAAATGCGTGGCCGATGCTCTCGGCTCAATACTTGTAATCCCTTACTATTCCGCTTTCTGGTCTGGAAAATGTGATGAATTCAAGCAAAAAGAATATCATGCAATTATCCCAAAGCTTGGCGGAAATTATGGAGCGGCAAATTCTAATTCGCTGATTGGCTTGGGACAAAGCCCTGTGAACATGATCGATTATTACTACAATCAAGACATGGCGAATAGCAGTGTGATGCCTAATGGGATGGCTCAATCTGGGCAGGAATATTACGGAAATCAACAATATCGCGGGCAGTAAGCGGGTCGTGTTGCTGATTATCGCAACACTCCGTCTCTAATCGAAATCACGCGGTCAGCTTTTTTTGTTAGCTCTAAATTATGCGTAACGACTAAGCAGCCAATTTCGTAGTTCTTCACCAAGCTTTGCAAAAGCGTAAAAATTTTCTCCGACAATTCTGAATCTAAATTTCCAGTAGGCTCGTCAGCCAAAATCATCGAGGGCTTTGTTACAACCGCTCTGGCAATGGCTACTCGCTGTTGTTGTCCGCCAGATAATTCTGCGGGATTGTGACTCATTCGATCTTGCAATCCAACTTCTTTCAAAATTTTTTCCGCTTCTGCGAAAGATTCTTTTTTACTTTTTCCTTGGATCAACAAAGGCAAAGCAACATTTTCCAAAGCCGAAAATTCCGGCAATAAATGATGAAATTGGTAAACGAATCCAAGGTGATTTTTTCTGATTTCCGTGCGAGTTTTGTCATCCGCTTTTGAAGCATCGATTTCATTGATTAAAACTTGTCCCGAGGTTGGAGTATCAAGCAATCCAGCGATTTGTAAAAGCGTTGTTTTTCCCGAGCCAGAAGGTCCAATTAAAGCAACTAATTCGCTTTTCTTTATTTCTAAATTTGCGTCTTTAACTGCTTCAATTTTTTGTCCAGCTTGGATGAAAAATTTTTCGATATTGATGAGTTTTAAAGGGGAGTTCATTTATTTTTTCTTTTTCTTTTTCGGCTTATCATCATCGTCATCATCATAGTTAAAATCGTCTTCCTCATCTTCGTCTTCTTCCTCTTCCTCGACTTCTTCTTCCTCACTTTCATCGTCGGAATTAGTTGACTTTTCTTCGAGATCAAACTCGTCAAACTCATCTTTTTGAATTATTTTTCCTTCGGAATTTAACTTGTCTCTTGCAGTTAAAATTACTTTTTCTTTCGCCTCTTCAAGCTCAACGCCATGAATTGCGCTATATTCGGTTGCGAGGCGATAGATGGCGGTTTCGTAGATGATGCGTTCGCTGTAGGATCTTTCCCCGTCTTCAATGTCGCGAGTTAAATCGCGCAAAACTTCTGCCAAAAGCATGATATCTCCGGAGTTGATTTTTGTTTCATATTCTTGAGCGCGACGACTCCACATGCCTTTTAATTTTTTTACTCCACTGCGTAAAATTACAAAAACCTCATCCATTTGCGCTTTTGAAATCAGATGCCTTAATCCAATTTTTTCAGCGCTGTTCATCGGAATTTTAATCGTCAGTTTTTCTTTTTCGAAATACATCAAATAGCAGCTAAAATCTTGTCCAAGAATTGACATTTTTTCGATGTCAGCAATTTTTCCGAGGCCGTGGGAAGGGTATACGGCATAGTCTCCAGCCTTAAAGTTTGGTTTGGTTCGTCCTTCAGATTTTCTTACAAAAATTGTTCTTTGTAGAGCGTCATTTTTCTTTTCCGGAGCTTTTATTTCTTCAGGTTTCTTTTCTTTTTTTATGCCAGATTTAGCTAAGATAGTTTTTGCTAAATTGGTGGCTTTTTTTATCGGTTTTAAAATTTCTTTTTGAGCTTTTTTTGTCTGAGGTTTTTTAACTTCTTTTTGGATCTTTTTTGCTGCTGGTTTTTTTTGAGGAATTATTTTTTTTGCCAATGGTTTTTTTAGGGCAGATTTTTTTGTAGGAATTTTTTTGATTACTGCTTTCGTTTTTGGTTGAGGTTTCTTAGAAAGAAGCTTCTTTACAGGTTTTTTCTTAATAAGTTTTACAACTTTTTTTGTTGCAGATTTTTTGATTTTTTTCGCAGGCATAGTGAAAAATTGTTAAAATTTTAGTGAGATGAAAATGATGCGTAGAGCCGCACAATACCTGATTTTTGTCTTCAAGCAAGAATTTTTTTAAAAAAAATATTCTCATTTAAAAAAGCATGAATAGCCTTGCTCGCAGCGTAAGTCACGAAACTACGCAGCTGTAAGCCGCAATTCACATTAAATTCCCATCAAAATTTTGAAAAAATTTCTAAATCATCTCAAAAAAATAGATCGGTCAAATTTTCATGAACTATTCGACGGTCTGATTGAACACCGCCTTTTCAAGCCTGTCGTGATCTCGATCATCACAAGCTTTATGTTGTTCCGAGGCTTTGAAAGCGCTCAAAACCTAATCACTGATTACCAAGAAATTGCTGCAAAAAAACAGGCCATAACTCCGATTAAAATTAACTTGTCCGATCAAGACATGAAGTTTGATCTCGACGAAGATCAGCTGTTGGAACATCGGGTTAAACAAGGTGATACAGTGATGAAAATCCTCTCCGATATTGGTGCGGACGAGTTGGATATTGTCGCAATTTTAAACTCAACCAGAAAAGTTTTTAACCCAAAATTGATCACGGTTGGCGATCACGTCACTGTAAAATATCGCGTTAAAATCGGATATGAATCAAAAAAATCTAATGTCGGAAATGATGTTGGGCGTAAGGTGATCATAAACAGCGTTTCAATCGCGCCATCAGCGGAACAAGAAATTATCATCTCCCGCAAAAATGATGGGGAATATGATGCTAGAGAAGTCAAAGTGAAGTTGATGCGCTACGTTTCGAGATATTCCGGAACGCTGAAAAACGGTTTGTTTGTTGATGGCGTGGAGGCTGGAATTTCTCCAACATCGATGATGAACATGATCAATCTTTACAGCTACGATGTCGACTTTCAGCGCGACATCAGAAACGGCGATAAATTCGAAATGTTAGTCGAAAGTTTCTACACCGAAGACGGTAAAAAAATTAAAGATGGAAATGTTTTATTCTCCTCGCTCACTTTGCAAAATAGGTCGATCGACATCTACATGCACAAGGTCGACAACAGGGTCGAATATTTCGACTTCAAAGGAAATAGCGTGCGTAAATCTTTACTTCGTACGCCGATTAATGGCGCTAGAGTCTCGTCTGGCTTCGGTTTGAGAAGGCATCCAATTCTTGGCTATTCCAAAATGCATAAAGGTACCGACTTCGCCGCTCCCTCCGGAACTCCTATTTTAGCGGCTGGAAGTGGCATCATCAGCTATTACAGTGTGAAAGGTGGCTACGGAAATTTCGTTCAAATCAGGCATAATGAAAATTACTCCACAGCTTATGGCCATGCCAGCCGATATGTAAAAAAATTACGCGTAGGATCGATGGTGAAGCAGGGAGATGTCGTTGCCTACGTCGGATCAACTGGTCGCTCAACTGGCCCACATCTTCACTTCGAAGTGATTTACAAAGGAACTCAAATCAACCCATCAAAAGTTAAAGCAACTTCCGGCCTAAGGTTAAGCGGAAAAGAATTAGCTCGTTTCGAAGGCTCTAGAGCTGAGATCGAAAGATATCGGAAAAATATTCCAAATCAGATTAGAAAATAAATTATCCAAAAAACTCTAATGTCATGCCGAGCCTCCTGAGTCTGTCGAAGGGCGAAGCATGATTCGTGGCACACACACCTTACCCTGAATCATGTTTCGACAGGCTCTCAGTATGACATCGATGTGTTCAATTGCTGTAAATTTTAGCTTCGCCCAAATCTTAAAAAATGAAAATCATCAACATCCTCTTCAACTACAAAAAATCTCAAAACGACAATCACATTCTTGGCGTGGAAAGATGCTTCATTGACTACGCGAAATACTTGATTTTGCAGGGCAATGAGTTGGTTTCGGTTAGCAAAACCAAAATGGTTTTTCGTGATGATGTGATCAAAACCGGTTCGAAATATTTTGAGCTCCCCGCCTTTGGCCAAGCGGATATTTTTTCAATTCTGCGCTTGGCATTTTTATTTTTTACTTTTCCGGCAGATGTCATCATCTGCCATTCTGGACGAGCGATGTTTTTTGCGCGCGCAGCACGATTTCTCGCCTTCAAAAAAACTCCAATAATTGCGATTGATCACGGCGTTAATCCAACAAAATTTTTGAAGGCCGATTATGTTTTGACAGTCAATTCGCATTTCAGCAAAGAGCTCATCAAAGCAGGCAAATCGCCAGATCGCGCCTTGGTGATTCCAAACATGATCGAAGTTCCAAAAGATTTTCTTCAGCTAAAAAAACAGCCATTCCGCAAGCCAATTAAACTTGGATCTTTGGGCAGACTTTATCCGGAAAAAAATTTCGACATGGTTTTGCGTGCGATGAAGATTTTGCGTGATCGTGGCATTGAAAGCGAATATGTGATCGGAGGAGTTGGCATCGTAGAGCAAGCACTGATTGACCTCGCGAAGGAATTAAATCTCGAAAAGAATTTTAAAATTTTGGGATGGACTAGCGAGAAAAGAAATTTTTTTGACTCGATCGATATTTTTATTTTGCCTTCTTGGGGCGAAACATTCGGCATCGTTTTGTTGGAGGCGATGCTTTATTCGACGCCAATCATCACCAGTAATTCTTGGGGTCCTGAAGATATTATCGAGCATGGAGTTGATGGAATTAAAGTTCCAAAAGATGATGCTAAAGCAATGCCGGGGCTTATTGCCAATGAGATTGAAAAATTAATTAATGATGAAAATTTTGCAAAAGAGTTGGCAAAAAAAGCGCAGGAAAAATTTTTCAAAAATTATTCTGCCGAGATGGTTGGAAAAAAATTGAATGATATTTGCGAGATGGTTGTGAAGAGATCGTAAATTTACCAACGAAGAACAACTGATCCCCAAGTTAGCCCGCCGCCTAGAGCTTCAAGAACTAACACATCTTTTGATTTTAATCTTCCACTTTCATTCGCAAAATCTAATGCCAGTGGAATTGAGGCGGCTGAGGTGTTGGCGTGTTTTTGAACCGTGAGAATAACTTTTTCTTCCGACAATTCGAGGCGAGTTGCGACGGAGTTTAAAATGCGAAGATTGGCTTGGTGAGGAATCAGAAGATCGATATCTTTTACGCTGAGTTTTGCCTTAGCTAGAGTAGACAAGACGGACTTTGTCATTTTATCGACAGCATGTTTAAAAACTTCTTTTCCAGCCATTTCAATGAAGCCCGACTTTTGGTTTGAAGAGGCTCCACCACTGGTTTTGAGAATGTTATTTAGCAATCCGTCGGAATGTAAATTGGAAGCGATTATCCCGCTTTCATCATCGCTTATTTGCAACAAAGCCGCGCCAGCACCGTCCCCGAAGAGTACGCAAGTGTTTCGATCTTTCCAATCGACGATGCGAGAAAGAGTTTCGGCTCCGATCACCAAAGCATTTTTTACTTGGCCAGATTTTATAAAATTATCAGCCACCGTGAGTGCGTAAATGAAGCCGGAACAAACGGCTTGGATATCGAAAGCGAAAGCATTTTTTGCACCGAGCTTTGCTTGAACCGTGGTGGCTGTCGATGGGAAAGTGAGATCTGGCGTGGTTGTAGCGACGATGATCATTTCGATTTCATCAACATCAAAACCAGATTTTTTTAAAAGATGTTGTGCCGCTTTTGTTGCGATGTCGGAGGTTAATTCATCATCAGCTGCGATGTGTCTTTGAGTGATGCCAGTGCGCTCGATAATCCACTCGCTGGTAGTATCGACGATTTTTTCTAGATCAGAATTTGTAAGAATTTTTTGTGGAAGGTAGGAGCCGGTGGCGGTGATTTTGCTTTTGAGGGTTTTCATTTATTCCTTTGTTGTTGCCTGTTCTGTGGGTTGTGAAGCTTGCTCTGTTGCAATTCTAATTGCCTCTGCTGCAGATTTTAATTCGTGGGTGATTTGTTCGTTGATTTTATTTTCAACCAAAGAGATCGCAACTTTGATGGCGTTTGAGAATCCTAAAGCATCAGTTCCGCCATGACTTTTAACCACAACTCCATTAAGCCCAACAAGCATCGCGCCATTATGCATACGAGGATCCATTGCTTTGGTGGATTGAGTTATCGAAGTTCTGGCGAGAAGATATCCGATTTTTGACCAGATCGAATTGGTGAAAGCTTCTCGTAAAATTTTGGACATTAACTTCACCGTTCCTTCGATCGCCTTTAGGGTGATATTGCCAGTGAATCCATCAGTAACAACGACATCGACAGTTCCCTTCGTGATATCATCACCTTCAACATAGCCGTAAAAATCATCTTTGAGATTGCTGTTTTTAAGCATTGCAGCTGCGCCACGAACGGCTTCGTTGCCTTTCATGTCTTCTGATCCGATATTTAAAATTCCGATTTTTGGATTTTCGATTTTTAAAACCGAGCGGGCGAAAGCGTGCCCCATCACGGCGAATTGAAATAAAACACCAGCATCGCATTCAACATTCGCGCCCATATCGAGCAAAACAGTCGCCTTCTTTTTTTGATTTGGAATTGGAGTGACGATTGCGGGGCGATCGATCGAGGGTAGCGGGCGTAGAACGATTTTTGAAATGGCCATTAACGCGCCAGTATTGCCAGCGGAAATCGCGACATCAGCGTCGGCATCTTTCACCGAATTAATCGCTAAACGCATGCTGGAATTGGTTCCTTTGCGTAGAGCGACTGATGGTTTTTCGTCTGCTGAAATAAATTCTTCGGTGTGCTTTATGCTGTAGCGGCCTTTGAGGTAGCGACAATTTTGAATGATGGGGGAGATTTTTTTCTGATCGCCAAAAAATAAAAAGTGAACGCTGAGATTGGATGAGGCGATTAAATCTGCTCCTTCAATGATGATTTGAGGGGCTCTGTCACCCCCCATACAATCCAATGCTATTCTGAGATTTTTAGTCACTTTAGCTTATTTTTCTTCGACTGATTTTTTCTTTTTGTCGGCAACAACTTTTTTTCCGTTGTAATAGCCATCAACCGAAATGTGATGAGGAAGCTTGAATTCACCGGTAGTTTTATCGGTTGTAACATTCGGGAAATTAGCGTCGAAAGAGCCGTTGCTGCCTCGTCTCATTCCACTTCTTGAGCTAGATTTTTTCTTTTTAGGAACTGCCATGATTTATGCCTCGATCAAAATTTAGTTTTAAGGAATTGTTGCTTGATTTTTTTACAGGAAGGTGGGATTTCAACTCGTCTTGTAAGGGAGTGGCGAAGGTAAATTTCCGCTCCGATAAATGCAACGCTAAATTTTCATGCGGTTTTCATATAATTTTTTCATCAGCATAATTTTTATTACCGCTCTAAGTGCTTGCGTATCAAGCTTCGAGAAGCATGGCTATATGTTTGATTTAGCTGATCATGAAATGTTGCAGGAAGGAGTAACGTCGAAAGAAAAGCTGATGAAAATCATGGGATCTCCAACTTTAATTTCTGATTTAGATGAGGATGAGGCTTGGATTTATTATGCCGAAGATGTGAATAAATTTTTATTTTTTAGGCCAAAAATTATTGCGAGGAATCTTTTGGTTGTGAGGTTCGATAAAATCGGAACCGTGCGCGAATTAAAAAAAATCGATTTGACGCATGAGGAAAAAAAGTTGGATTTTATTTCGCAATATACCGCAGTCGACAGCCACAAGGTCGGGTTTTTCAAATCAATTTTTAGCAATGTTGGGCAAGTTAAACCTCAGTAAAATTTTATTTTTATTTTTCATCGCAACATCTTGCGGTAAAAAACAAATCATCACCAGTACTGAAATTATATGCCCAGACGGTTCAAGAATTTTGGTAAAATTTTCTGAATTGGAAGAGGTGAGACGAGCAATTTTAAATGCTCACGCAGAGAAGAAAAAATATGGCACTGATGACAAGCACACGATCATAAAATTACCAGGAAACAGATCTTTTAGAATCGAAAAAATCCCGCCGGAAGAAATGATAAAATGCTCAGTGAGGGAAAGTGTGATCGGACAGTTGGATAAAAAATATTTGCACAAACGTTAAGAATTTCTTTCTTCTGCCAAAGATAGCCATCTGCTTCTAGCTCTAAGTCTCTTCGCATCAACTCTTCCGCGAAGCTCCATTCCTTTTTGTTTTAAATCTGTAGCGGCATCACGCCACCTTGTTTGCTCGTTTTGTCCATTCATCAGAGATTTTTGTAAATGTGGCGGTTGTTTTTTTATCGCATCTCTTTTTGCAAGAACTCTTGACCGAACATTGCCAATCACGATCTCACGATTTCTCTCGTGAATCCTTCTGTGATGCATGATGATGTTATCCACAAACCAGCGATGCTTCATATTCGCTAGCTTGCGCATCTGTCTACGATTTCCACTTCTTCCACCGTGACGAACATAGCTGTAAAGTGCATGAGCCAAAGCGTGGCCACCAAGCTCATTCACTAAGCCGGGATGTGCGCCAATAAAACTCGAGACGTCAAGTGTCATTGTGCCGATTGAGGGAAGGGCGAGGTGGAACACGAAATTATTTTTAAAATTTGACTGAGGATTTTGCCGCGAGTTCTAAATACGGACTCTTATTTTCCAATACAAAAGCGCGAGAAGATTACGTCGAGTATGTTTTCGACTCCAACTTTTCCGGTAATTTTTCCAATTTCTCGTGCAGTCATTCGTAAATCTTCCGAAGATAATTCAATATTTTTTTGCATCGAAAAATTTTTAAGATGCTCAACAGAATTTTTTAATGCGACGCGATATCTTTCCTGCGTAATCACTGGTGCAGCATGGTTTGGGACGATCTCCAAAATTTTTTCCTCAAGATTTTTTATCAGCAAATCAAGACCAATTTTTTTGGTTAAAGAAATTTTTGTAACTGGAAATTTATAATCTGGAATCGTTTTCAAATCGATTTTATTGGCGACCAAAATTGTATTTTGATCGATTAAATTTTCGCGCAAAATTGGATTTGTGGCATCGAGTAAAAAAATTTTAATATCGGCTGAGGCGGCTTTATTCAAGGCGCGGCGTATTCCTTCTTTTTCAACTTCATCGGAAGTTTCACGAAGTCCTGCAGTGTCAGAAATTTTGACGGGCACGCCTGCGATCGACAAATGAGCTTCAACAACATCGCGAGTTGTTCCGGCAATTTCAGAAACGATCGCCACTTCGCTTTGAGCTAAAAAATTTATCAATGAAGATTTTCCAACATTCGGTGCGCCAATGATTGCAAGGCTCAAACCGGTTTTAATTTTTTGTCCAATTTTTTTGTCATCGAGATGAGTGCGAATTTCTTCGCATAAATTTTTTACGTCAGACTCAACTCCATCGATGATATTTTTTGGTAAATCTTCGTCAGGAAAATCAATCGCCGCTTCAATCATTGCTGAAATTTCGATCAAACGAAAGCGCCAATTTTCATAAACTTCTCCCAGTTTTCCATCCAGCTGCTGCAAGGCTTGGCGATGTTGCGCTGCAGTTTCAGCAGCGATTAAATCTGGAATTGCTTCGGCTTGAACTAGATCCAATTTTCCATTTAAAAATGCGCGTTTGGAAAATTCTCCCGCCTCAGCAAATCGACAATTTTTTACCTCAGATAAAATTTCTAAAACTTTTTTAACTATGAATGGAGAGGCGTGAACACTGATCTCAGCGACATCTTCGCCAGTAAAACTTTTTGGTGATTTAAAAAATGAAACCAAAACCTCATCGATAATTTCTGAAGTTTTTGGATCGCAAATTTTTTGGAATGAAATTTTTTGATGTGTTGGTGCGCCAATGAATCCAAGGGTTTTGAGGCATTGCAAAACTTCCGATCCGGAAATGCGAATGATTGAAATTCCAGCGCGAATTGGGGAGGTGATGGGAGCAAAAATGGTGGGCATTGGTAAAAAATAGACTCCGTTATTTGGAGTTGTGTTCAATAAGATCGCGATGGCATGCTGAGCCTGTCGAAGCATGATTCATGACACTGCGTCCTGAATCATGCTTCGACAGGCTCAGCATGACGGTAAAAAAGTTTTACGGAAAAATCGGTGTCATCCCTAGTCCTGTTTTCTCATCAAATCCAAACATGATATTCATATTCTGCACAGCCTGTCCCGACGCGCCTTTGCAGAGATTGTCGATGACGGAAACCAAAATTATTTTTCCACTTGTGCGAGCTGCTTTCGCAGTTATTACGCAAAAATTTGTGCCTGCTACGTCTTTGATATTAGGCTCTCCATCAATTATTTTTACGAAAGGTTCGTCCTCATATTTTTTTTCCAAACAATTTTGAATGTCGGTGATGGAAAATTTTGGATTAAGTTTTGCGTAGATCGTCGAGATGATGCCTCTGTTGATCGGAAGAAGGTGTGGAGTGAAATCGATTTTAACTTTTTCTCCAGAAATTTTGCTGAGTTCCTGCTCGATTTCGCCAGTATGTCTGTGTTTTCCAATCGAATATGCTTTTACCGATTCGTTAATTTCGCAGAATAAATTTGATTGCTTCACTGACCTTCCAGCGCCGGTTATGCCCGACTTGGAGTCGATGATGATATCTGTTTTTTGAATTAAATTATTTTCCAAAAGTGGAATGAGGGGAAGAAGCGCGGAGGTCGGATAGCATCCCGGACAGGCAACTAAATTTGATTTTCTTATTTTGTTTCTGTGAATTTCAGAAAGTCCGTAAACAGCCTGAGGCTGTAGGTCTTTTGCGATATGCTCATGCTCATACCACTGCTGATAATCATCAGGATTTTCTAGTCTAAAATCTGCAGAAAGATCGATAATTTTTAGGTGAGAATTTTTTCCGTCACCTAAAAGTTTTTTAAAAGTTTCTTGCGAAGTCGTGTGCGGCAAGCATCCAAAAGCAACATCAATTTCAGCAAAATTAATTTCTTCGATTTTTTTTAGGTCGGGCAAGTTGTAGTGGACGAGGTGAGGGTAGAGCTGCTCGATTTTTTGTCCGGCATTGCTATTCGCAATGAGTGCTACGATCTCAACTTTTTCGTGATTGATTAAAATTCTAATAAGCTCTGCACCCGTATAGCCAGAAGCTCCAATGATCGCAACTCTAAGTTTTTTTGTCATGTTGTTTGTAATGTTTGTCAGGTTTGTAACGTCTGTTAATGTTTTCTAGGATTCGCCTTCCGGTAATCCTTAGGCGCTTGAAAAGTTCCGCGCCAAACTCCTATTTTTTTTGCTTTAGCTTCCGCTTCAAGTGCATCCATTTTCTCGTCGGATTCGGTAAAATTATAAATTACGGCCATGCCATTTTTTATAATTTCTTCGTTGATCGAAACTTTTCCGACAAAACATTTTGAGAGAAAGCGGTTATATTTATCTTTCTCTGCGTAAATGCAGTTCACTTTTTTTCCGCCGG
>CAINKA010000109.1 GCA_903849835.1 uncultured Alphaproteobacteria bacterium | reverse complement strand
TGCCATGAATCATGCTTCGACAAGCTCAGCATGACACCCGAGACAGCCATCAGTATGACATTAAGACAGAGGCCCTCAGCATGACACCGAGACAGCCATCAGTATGACAATCTTACTTCCCAAAAGCCGCAAATATTGATCCCAAAATCGATTTCTTTTTTTCACTGCCGACGTTGCGATCATCAAATTTTCTTCTATCGCCGTGACGAGGTCTTCTGGATTTATGATCGTGATTTTTTCTGCGATTTTGATCTTGATCGCGGCTGCGATTTTGATCCTGATCGCAGTTGCGATCGCGCACTTCTTCGCGTTCATCTCCGTCGCGTGAATAATTTTCGAAGTAACTTTTTTCCAATCCGAGCTGATTCACTTTTCCGGTTGTAACCTGCATTTCAATCTCGCGTCTTTCATCATCAGAAAGGCTTTTACGTTTTTTAATCGTGAAGCCGCCGCTGCCAACATCGTCGCTTGGATGCATGAAAATGTGAACGTCGTAATTCTTTTCAGTCGAAAGAATTTCAGCTTTTTTGAAATTCATCATGTAGGCGATGGTTTCTGGATTGGTGTAGATGTAGATCACTCCAGCTTGCTTGTCGGCGCAAGAGTGGCGAATGGCGCGCAAAATGCTGACAGCTAAAATTTCAACAGAACGAACATAGCCAGTGCCAGAGCAGTGTTTGCAAGGCTCGGTAATGGTTTCAAAAAAACTCGCGCCAAGTCTTTGACGCGACATTTCCAGCAAGCCAAACACGCTGATGCGGCCAAGCTGAATGCGCGCACGGTCATTTTGTAACTCATCGCGCAAAGCTCTTTCAACATTGCGACGGTGTCTTTGATCATACATGTCGATGAAATCGATCACGACCAAGCCAGCTAAATCGCGTAAGCGCAGCTGTTTTGCAATTTCCTTCACAGCTTCAAAATTTGTGTTGAAGGCAGTTTCTTCGATGCCGCTTTCTTTTGTGGCGCGGCCAGAGTTGATGTCAATTGCAACCAAAGCTTCGGTGTGATCAATCACGATTGATCCTCCTGATGGAAGTTGAATTTGCTTTTCGTAGAGAGCAGAAATTTGTTGTTCAACGCGATATTTGTTGAAGACAGGAATGCGCTCATCGTGAAGTTTGATATTATGCGCGCCGCTTGGCATCGTAAGCTTGACGAAGTTCATCACAGTTTCAAAAGCTTCCGCGCCTTCGACCACAACTTCTCCGACTTGTTCATTGTAAACATCGCGAATGCATCTTTTGATCACATCATCTTCGGCGTGAATGAAGCTTGGTGCTTTTGATGTTGCGGATGTTTCTTTGATGCTGTCCCACAATCTCGAAAGATAATCGCAATCGCGTTTAATTTCGTCTGGCTTTTTCCCCACGCCGGCAGTTCTGATGATGACCGATCTGTCATTCGCAATGTTGAGTTCGTTCAAAATTGACTTCAGAAGTTTGCGATCACGAAAATTATCGACCTTCTTTGAAACCCCGCCTTTATTGGGCGTATTAGCCATCAGCACGCAATATTTCCCCGCGATTGAAACGTAAGTCGTCATCGACGCGCCTTTGTTTCCGCGCTCTTCTTTGGCGACTTGCACCAAAATTAATTGTCCGGGTTTGATCACTTCTTGAATGCTGTAGCGCTTGTAGATGCTGTGAATATTGCCGCGATAGCTGCCAGTTTCATCTTCGACAGAGTAAGAGCCTGTAACGATTGATTCGCTTGAATCGTCATCTTGTTTTGGATCTGCGCGATCATCTTGACCATTGTTGCGATTTTGTTGCGGAGAAGATCCTTCATCTTCATCTTGACGAGAGGGTTGGCTGTTATTCATCTCGCGAAGTTTTTGTCTTTCTGCTTCGGAGATTTGGTAAAAGTCGGGATGGATATCAGCGAAAGGAAGGAAGCCGTGACGATCTGAGCCGTAGTCAACGAAGCAAGCCTGAAGTGATGGCTCAACCCTCGTAACTTTGGAAAGATAGATGTTGCCTTTGATTTGTTTGATGGCGATTGCTTCGCGATCAAAATCTTGCAGAATGCCGTTTTCTAGAACGGCAACTCTAGTTTCTTCGCGGTGTGCCGCGTCGATTAAAATTGTTTTATTTGTCATTGTTTCTTGAAAATTTTAGCTCAAGAAACAGCTATTTTCTAGGGCAGCCAGAGGTTGCTTAGTGGATTTTGCATAACTTTAAAATTCAGAAAATAACTGTTTTTCAGCGCTGTGTTAGTGAGATTAAAAAAGATTTCTTAGTCGGATGATTAATTTTCCGTGCTTAAATTTTGTGGACTATTTTGGTGGTGAATAATTGTGGTGAGGCAATTAAAAAATCGGGGGCGACAGTAAAAATATCAGCTTAATTATGCCAGTTTTATTTGGAGTTTTTGGGCGAGAGTTTTGTGCTTAAATCGATCCAGTTGAAATATTGTTCCGAGCCTTGATTTATCTGGGTTGAAATAATCTGCGGATTTTCGTAGCTGTGATGTTTCTGAATAATTTTTTTTACTTCCAAAAAAAGTGAATTTTTAGTTTTAATTCTAACCAAAATCTCCGAATCATTTTGAATTTTTTTATCCCAAAAATACATGCTTTCGATTTTTACAAATTGAATGCATGCGGCGAGTTTTTTATCTAAAAGAATCTGCGCTAAATTTTTTGCCCGCTTCTGATTTGGATAAGTCGTTTCAATTGTGATGAATTTATTTTTCATTTTTTGTTTTATTTCCCCGTTGTCATGCTGAGCCTATCCTGAGCCTGTCGAAGGGCGAAGCATGATTCAAGCCACTGTCCAGAATCATGCTTCGACAGGCTCAGCATGACAATAAATTTTTTAACATGACCAAACTCTTCGCCCATCGCGGTTTCGCCTCAAAAAATATTTTGCAAAATTCAATCGCAAGTCTCAAGCGCGCTCACGAATTTGGTTTTCGCGCTGTTGAATTTGATGTTTGGTTTTTGCAAGAAAAATTAATTTTAAAACATGATCGCCCAACGGAAAAAGAAATTAACAATCTGCCAAAGTTTCGAGATTATTTTTTCTTCGGAAATGAATTTAATTATTGGATCGATTTTAAAAATTTAGATGAAAAAAATTCTGAAAATTTTTTGGAAGCGATAAAAAAAACACTCGACGAAGCCGCGATAAATCTAGATCAAATCTATCTCGCTCCATTCATCACTGATTATAAAATCGCTGAAAGAATTTTTACAAAAATCAGAAAAATTTTTGGTGAAAAAATAAATTTAATTGCGGTTTGCGAAGAATTAAAAACATCCGCTGATGTTGAAATTTTGCGAAAATTTTTAACCAAAAATAAAATAAAATTTTTATCAATTTTCCATAAAATTATTGATCAAAATTTTATAAAAAAATTTTCTGACATCGAAATTTTTGCTTGGACGGTGAATGATTTGGAGAGGCTGAGAGAGCTAGAAAATCTTGGCGTTAGGAATTTTGCGACTGATAAAATAATTCCTGATTTAAAAAACCAAATTAACTGCTAACAAAAAACATGAGTAAAATTTCTTTCACTAATTTTTGTGAATTGATTGTGCTGTAGGGGCGACTCTTGTGGTCGCCCGCGGTCTGGCACAAGGCCAGACCCTACAAATTATCTCTACGTTTTTATCATGCTTCAATAGGCTCAGCATGACATTCGATAATCACCAAAATCATGAAAACCCCAAACAATCTCGGGCACAGATCTCGAGTTAGAAAAAAATTTCTGCAATCTCTTGGCGAAGAATTACATGATTACGAATTGCTGGAAATTTTATTATTTGCGGCGAGTCCTCGACAAGATACCAAGCCGCTTGCAAAAAAATTAATCGAAAAATTTGGAGATATTTCCGCTGTTGTGAATGCTGAGGTGTTAGCGCTGAAAGAGATTGAGGGAGTAGGCGAGGCGGCCATCACTCAAATCAAAATAATTTCTCGAATCATTCAGCGCGTGCTAAAAAATTCTGCGAAAATAAAACCGGTTTTAAATAATTGGCAGGCGGTTTTGGATTACGCTTCCGCTTCGCTAAAAAATTTAAATCACGAAGTTTTTCGAGTTTTGTTTTTGGATAAAAAGCATCAATTGATCGAAGATGAGTTGCTGGGCATTGGTGAAAATGATCACGTGTTTGTGAGTGCAAAAACAATCGCGAAGAAGGCGCTAATCTTGCACGCAGCTTCGGTTATTTTGCTTCACAATCATCCAGCAGGAGAGGCAAAAGCTTCTGCATCTGACATCAAAACCACCAAGGAAATTTCTACCGTCCTAAAAAATCTCGACATCAAAATTTTGGATCATCTCATCGTTGCAAAAGAAGGGTGTTTTAGTTTTGCGGCGGAGGGGTTGTTGTAAGAAATGCAATCCTCGCAAAACATTGTTTTGCAAAAAATTATCCTCACAAAAAATGTCATGCTGAGCCTGTCGAAGCATGATTCAAGGCACAGTGGCCC
>CAINKA010000108.1 GCA_903849835.1 uncultured Alphaproteobacteria bacterium | reverse complement strand
GTGATTTAGTCACATCATCAATCTTTACTGTTGGGGGAGACCGACCAACATTTGTGACACTGCCAGAGGGCTATTCAACTTCAAATCCGGCACCCCTAGGAAAATTTATGAAAGAAAGTTTAGGTGATTTGCGACAGCCCCTTGATCTAACTTTTGATTTTTTGGTGTTGGAGAGTTTTTGTTCTGCTGTAAGCGGATGATTTCTAGATCCCTTTTCACAAATTTGACTTGCGATGTTGAGAGTAAGCAGCAACCCCTCTTTTTCTTCTGATCGATAGGCGCTGTCAGCAAAAGCATCTCTCTTTTTACCAGTTTCTGGGTCAATTGTGTGATCGAGTAATTCTTCAAACACTTGGCTGTCGTGAAGCGAGGCTGTTGTCACTTTGTAGGCGTGAATCAGTTTGTGAGCTTGATCAGCATTGATGTGGCTTTTGTAGCCGTAATAATTTTCTTCATTCTTTTTTGTCCATCTGGCGTCAACATCCTTCTGACGCAGCATTGATTTGTTTTCTTCTTTCTTCCACTCGGTCGGAGTTTCTCCTGCCTTAATATTATGACCCCCAAAAACTAGACACCATTTCCCCCAATTTAGAGTTCTCTTTTTAAATATTTCCCCAATATTTTTAGGAGTAAAAATGCCAAGAGGTCAGAAGAATAATTACAGCCCATCTTTTAAAAAACAGGTCGCTCTTGAAGCCATAAAAGGGGACAAAACAATTGCCCAAATTGCCTCAGAATTTAAAGTTTTTCCGGCGAGAATTCATCAGTGGAAAAAACAGGTTTTGCTTAGTTGTGAGCAGGTTTTTATTGACGAGAAGCCGGGCGATAAAGTCATCGCCAAACGCCTTCTAGAAAATGAACAGCAAATCGAGAATCTTCAGAAAAAAGTCGGAGAGTTAACGATGGCTAACGACTTTTATAAAAAAAAATTTCCGAGCTAAAATTATCAGAAAAAGTCAGCATGATTGAGTTCGATCATGCTGACCTTGCAATCAACGTCCAAGCCTCTTTGCTCGAGTTAAACCGCAGCACAATTTACCACAAACACCAACCCTCTGACGACACCGAACTAGCCAATAAAATTCACGAGATTTACCTCAAAAATCGATGCGTTTACGGCTACAGAAAAATCACTGCTGCGTTGAATATTTTAGGCGTAATTGTTAATCGCAAAAAGGTGGCGAGAATCATGAGGGGGATGAAGATTGTTGGGCTTTATCCGCGTAAGAAGGTCAATACTACAATCGCCAATTCTAACCAGAAATTTGCCTATTTGCTCAAGGAATTAATCATCTCATTCCCCAATCAAGTTTGGGCTACGGACATCACTTACATTGCTCTGCCATCAGGATTTGTCTATCTCGTGGCCATCATTGATATTTACAGTCGCTACATTCTTGATCATAAAATTGCCGTGAGTTTGGATGCAGAGTTTTGCTGTAAATGCCTTGCCGATGCACTGAAGAAAGAATCTCAGCCACAGATTTTTAATTCTGATCAAGGCAGTCAATTTACCTCAAACGACTTCATTGAAATTTTACAAAAGAAAAGAATCGAATTCAAATCAGCATGGACGGCAAGGGACGATGCTTCGACAACATTTTTGTTGAGAGGCTGTGGAGAACGATTAAGCAAGAAGATGTCTACTACCAGCGCTACGAAACAGTAGCTGAGGCCAAGAAGTGTTTGGGTGAATTTATTCTGTGGTATAATTATGAGCGGTTGCATCAGAGCCTTGATTACAGAACGCCGAATCAGGTTTATCGCGGTTTGTAGGTGGTTTTTAGATTTTATTTTTGGAGATTTTTTTTAAGAATTTCTCTGAGATTTTTCCGCAAGATTTCTCTCTGAGATTTTTTTGAATTTTATCTTTTTAAGAAAAGCTGCGCTTCGGTTTATTATTCAAG
>CAINKA010000107.1 GCA_903849835.1 uncultured Alphaproteobacteria bacterium | reverse complement strand
TGGTGAAAGAGCTTGAAAATGCTGACCTCAAAGCAGATGAAGAAAATAATCTCGTTGCAAAAAAAGATAAATTAATCGGCAAAGAAAAAATTTTAAATTTTTTAAAAGATTTAAAATCGCATTTAACCGAAGCGAGTTCGCAACTTTTTTTATCGCAAAAAATTTCGATCAGAAATCAAAATGTCATCGACAATTTTTTGGCAGAAAAAAAAGAAGATTTTGAAAAATTAAACGAAAAAATTGATCAACATTCGAGCGAGCTCGACTCAGCACTTTCAAGCTTCGACGCGATTATGCGCGAAACAGCAAATTCAGAAAATAATCTCGAAGAAATTGAAGAAAGATTATTTTTTATCCGCAGTTTGGCGCGAAAATTTAACGTCCAAATCGAAGAGCTTCCAAAAATTATTTCCGACGCCAAAGAAAAATTAAAATTAATTTCAGGCGAAGAAGAGCAAGCTTCGGAACTTGAAAAACAACGCTCCAAACTTCTCAAAGAATATCAAAAAATCGCCAACGAACTGAGCGAACGCCGTAAAAAATCCGCCAAAATTTTATCCAAAAAAGTCGAAGAAGAATTAAAATTTCTAAAAATGGACGGAGTAAAATTCCAAGCACAACTTACGACTTACGACTTACAACTTACGACTCCCACTGGCTACGACCGAGTTCATTTCACCGCCTCAATAAACCAAAATTCCTTCGACGACATTTCCAAAATCGCTTCCGGCGGAGAACTTTCTCGTTTCATGCTGGCACTAAAAGTTGCGCTGATGGATGTAAAATCAGTGCCAACAATGATCTTCGATGAAATTGATTCTGGAATTGGTGGAAGCACTGCGGATGCGGTTGGGAAACGCCTCAAAATTCTTTCGAAAAATTTGCAAATTCTTGTCGTAACTCATCAACCACAAATCGCATCAAAGGCTGACACTCATTTTAAAATCAGTAAAATTTCTGACGGCAAAAAAGTCAGAACCACGATCGAAAAATTGAACGAGAAAAATCGCGAAACAGAAATCGCGCGAATGCTGTCGGGAGAAGAGGTTAGCGCTGAGGCTATTGCTGCCGCTAAAAATTTAATCGCGACTGGTTAATGCTTTGTTGAACTTCAAAATATTATTTTTTAAATTCGCGCCTTCCCAATTTCCATCCCAAAAAAATTCCTAAAAAATGCCAGGCGAAGAAAGTTCAGCAGTACGAGGTTTACGAAATTTTGTCATCATAACTTCTCTCATTCTTTTTGTTCTTGCTCTTTGTTTTTATATTACCGGAACCCTTGTCGTTGTTACGGTGAATGGCAAATGGGAAGTGATCAAAGCCTATTCAAAACTTTCAATCAAAAACCAGTTTCTCTACCTCTTCCACACGATGGTGGCTTACTGGAAATTCTACATCGCGAATTCTGCAAAACTCACCGCCTCAAGCTATAACGGTTTCAGCGTAAAATTATGGGTGACGTCGCTTTTGCCCTACAGTCTCTTGCTTATACTCGCATGGATTTTCAGAGCACCGCTGATAGATTGGAGGCCGTTCAAAAAAGAAGAATCGATTCACGGAAGCGCTCATTGGGCTAGTTTGGGGGAAATTAAAAAAATGGGTTTGCGTCGTAAAAGCGGCGTGTTGCTTGGGCTCTACAAAAAGAAAATGCTGATCACAGATGGCTATCAACACATCCTACTCTTCGCTCCGACAGGTTCTGGTAAAGGCGTGGGTTTCGTAATCCCGAATCTGCTTTTCTGGAAAGAATCCGTCATCGTTCACGACATCAAATTAGAAAACTACGAACTCACTTCCGGCTGGCGTAAAAAGCATCTCAAGCAAAAAGTTTTTTTATGGAATCCTGCAGATCCTGATGGAATTTCGCATTGCTACAACCCGATGGATTGGATCAGCAAAAAACCGGGACAGATGGTCGATGACGTCCAAAAAATTTGTAACTTTCTTTTGCCAGAACAGGAATTTTGGCAAAACGAAGCGCGTGCGCTGCTTACAGGCATCATGCTCTATCTCGTTGCTGCCGAAGACAAGCCAGCAACTCTCGGCGAAGTTGTCCGCACTTTGCGTAATGACGACGTGGTTTATAATTTGGCGGTTGTGCTCGATACGATGGGGAAAAAAATTCACCCAGTTTCTTACATGAACATCGCCTCTTATCTGCAAAAACCTGACAAAGAACGCGGCTCCGTAACTTCAACCGCCAACTCATCGCTAGAACTTTGGTCGAACCCGCTAATCGACACCACAACTGCGACCAGCGATTTCAATTTGCATGAATTAAAACTCACTCCGCACACGCTTTACATCGGTCTTACTCCCGACAACATCTCGCGCTTAAAACCGCTGATGAACATGTTCTATCAGCAAGCCGCGGCCTTCTTCACCGGACACATGCCACGACCAAATGAAAAATTTGGAATTCTGATGCTGATGGACGAGTTTCCAACTCTCGGAAAAATGGAGCAGTTTTTATCAGGCATCGCCTATTTCCGTGGTTACAAGGTGAGATTATTTTTGATCATTCAAGATACCGAGCAGCTCAAGGGTATCTACGAGGAAAACGGGATGAACTCTTTCCTCTCAAACTCAACTTACCGCATCACTTTCGCCGCCAACAACATGGAAACTGCGAATTTAATTTCGCAGCTTTTGGGAAATAAAACAGCGACCGCGGTTTCTTACAACAAGCCAAAATATCTCGATTTAAATCCCGGCGCACGTTCGTTGCACGTTTCGGATACACAACGCGCACTCCTACTCCCACAAGAAGTTATCCAACTTCCGAGAGACGAGGAAATCATCCTCATCGAGTCTCAACCACCAATCAAAGCGAAAAAAGTTTTTTACTTCAAAGACAAAATGTTCACCAGCAGATTGCTCCCGAAGGTACATGTGCCTAAGCAAGAGCCAAACATGCAACCGATCAATAGCAGCAAGGATAAAAAAGATGCTGCTGCAGCTGCTGCTAGTGGCGGAGGCTCTGAAGACGCCGCTGCTGGAACGATTGAAGGATCTGCTGCATGATAAAATCAGCAGTAATCGGCGATCCAATTTCGCATTCCTCATCCCCAATAATTCACAATTTTTTTTTGAAAAAATATGGCATTAACGGAAGCTATGTTGCGCTTCAAATCAAAAAAGATGATCTTAAAAAATCTGTCGCTCAGCTTGTAAATGAAAGCTTCGCTGGCTTTAACGTAACCTTGCCTCACAAGGAAGAAATTTTCAAAATTTGTGATTTTAAAAGCAAAACTGCGGAGCTAACTGGCGCAGTAAACACCGTGATAATCACCCAAGATAAAAAACTTTTCGGCCACAATTCTGACGCCGAAGGATTCCTAAAAAATTTACAAAATTCGCAACCAAATTTTGATTTAAAAAATAAAATTATTTTTGTAATCGGAGCTGGCGGAGCGGCGCGGGCAATAGTTTATGGCCTGATCAAATCCGGAGTAAAAAAAATTTTTATCACCAATCGCAATGAAAATCGCGCTTTGGAACTGATGAAAAATTTTTCTAAATTCAGCGCGAAAAAAAATTGCGAGTTAGATTTTTTAAATGCAGAAAATTTTGCGAAGAATTTGGATCAGTGCGATTTGTTGGTGAATTCGACTTCGCTTGGGATGGAGGGTGTTTCGGGCGAACACGTGGGTCCGCCCCTACAAATGGATTTACAAAACCTAAAAAAATCCGCGATCGTTTACGACATCGTTTACAAACCGCTAATGACCGAACTTCTGAAACAAGCGGAAAAAAATGGAAATAAAATCGTCACTGGAATTGGAATGCTCGTCAATCAAGCTCTGATCGGCTTCGAAGCTTGGTTCAAACAAAAACCAGAAATCGACGACGAGCTAATAAAAAAATTATTAGACACAATTAGCTAAACTTATTCATTGTCATGCTGAGCCTGTCGAAGCATGATTCT
>CAINKA010000106.1 GCA_903849835.1 uncultured Alphaproteobacteria bacterium | reverse complement strand
CTTGAATCATGCTTCGACAGGCTCAGCATGACATCGAAAGGTTCAGCATGACACCGAATTTTTTTGGATTTTTTTTGCAAAAAAACGAAGGTCGCGCAACCTAGAAATCGAAAAATAATTTGCAATTGTTCAATCTAAAATTACTTTCATCGGCGTTTTTCAAATCAGTCTTCTTCCCTTTATTTTCAACACTTCTCGAGGTATTACAAAATGAAAATCTTAAAAAAAGTTCCAGCGATTTTTGCTATTTTTCTTCTGCTATTTTCTACCGCTTGCGTTGAAACAATTGTTGTTGGATCTGTTGCTACGGGCATGATTGCAACGCGCGAAAAAAATCTTTCGCACACGCGTTCCGACATTTTAATTTCTACAAAACTTGGCACAAAATTTTTGGAAAATGGTTTAAAAAATCCGGGAAATTCTGTCGACGTCACAGTGAATGAAGGCAGGGTTTTATTGACGGGAATAGTCCGATACGAAGAAAAAGCAAAGATAGCTTCCGAGCTTGCTTGGAAAGTTTTGGGAGTGAAAGAAGTGATCGATGAAATCCAATTGCGCGATGATTTTCACGCCAAAGATATTTCCCGCGCCTTCCGCGATTATTCTATCAGCCTCGAAATCGAATCGAAATTATTGATCGCACGAAAAATTTCTTCGGCGAATTACCAAGTCACAACAGTCGGCAAAACCGTTTACTTGCTTGGCGTTGCAAGTGATAGCGCGGAAATGCAAAAAGTTTTGTCAATCTCTTCACAAGTTCGCGGCGTAGAAAAAGTTGTGAATCACGTGATCCTAGCTTCGGACAGCAGACGCAATGGATAATCGCAGTGGGAACCAAGTTGTAACTTTCGGCTGCCGCTTAAACGCCTACGAATCTGAAGCGATCAAAGAAGCCCTCAAAAAAACCGATCAAAAAAATTTAATTATTTTCAATTCTTGCGCTGTGACGAGCGAAGCAGAGCGCGAGTTGCGCCAAGCTGTGCGTAAAGCGCGCCGAAATAATCCTGACGCGAAAATTGTGGTGACGGGATGCGCCGCGCAGATTGATCCCGAAAAATATGCGGGGATGGAGGAGGTGGATTTGGTGTTGGGGAATGTGGAGAAAATCGTAGCTGAGAGCTATGATTTTAGTTGTAAGTCGAAAGTCGTAAGTCGTAAGTCGGATTTAAACTCGGATGGACTTACGACTTACGACTTACGACTTACGACTAGCGTCGTCCACGCTGATCGTCTTTTCTCCGAAGCCAAAAACTCCTCCCAAAATTTCCTAACCCCCTCCGACGCTTCTAAAATCAAGGTCAACGACATCATGTCGATCACCGACACGGCACCGCAACTCGTCTCTTATTTCGAAAATAAAACCCGCGCATTTCTCGAAATTCAAAATGGCTGCAATCACCGTTGCACTTTTTGCATCATCCCATTTGGCCGCGGGAATAGCCGCTCGGTGGCGTTTGGCGAAATTGTTTCGCAGGTGAAAAAAATGGTCGCGGCGGGGCACAAGGAAGTGGTTTTGACGGGCGTGGATATTTCTGGTTACGGTGAAGATTTGCCGGCGCCGCTAAAATTGTCGCAGATGATCAAGCGGCTGCTGGCGCTTGTTCCCGAGCTTCCGCGCTTGCGACTTTCTTCCGTCGACGTCGCTGAACTCGACGAAGGATTTTTTGAAATTCTCGCCAGCGAGCCACGATTCATGCCCTATCTCCACCTCTCGGTGCAGTCGGGTGACGACATGATTTTGAAGCGAATGAAGCGTCGTCACAACCGTCAGCAAGTTTTGGATTTTTGTGCGAAAGCGCGCCAGATCAGGCCTGAAATCACTTTCGGCGCCGACATCATTGCCGGATTCCCAACCGAAACTGACGAAATGTTTTTGAATTCGGTGAAGCTGATTGAGGAAGCGGGAATTATTTTTACCCACATTTTTCCTTACTCAAAACGCGAAGGAACGCCGGCTGCGAAAATGCCGCAGGTGAATGGAAAAATCGTCAAAGAGCGTGCGAAAATTCTGCGCGAAAAAGGCGCAGAAGAACTGCAAAAATTCCTGCAAAAACAAGTCGGAAAAAATTTAAAAGTTCTGATCGAGAAAGATGGAATCGGAAAAGCTGAAAACTTTCTCGACGTAAAAATTTTGGGTAATTCCAAAAACTTCAACTCGGGTGAGATCTTGCAAATCAAGGCTTCAGGGGTTGAGGGGAGTTTTTTAATTAATGAATCGTAAAAATTATTTTTAACCAACCTTAACCAACTACAGGAACAAACCCATGCCACAAAAATCACTACAAAACTACGTTGCAGTTTTAGAAAACATTAAAAAGCAAATCAGAGAGTCACGCCTCAAAGCTGCGCTGGCAGTGAATTACGAGCTCATCAAACTTTACTGGAAAATCGGCGCCGCAATTTTGGAAAAACAAAAAATTTCGAAATGGGGAGATAAAATTTTAGAAAATCTCTCGCGAGATTTGTCGGAAGAATTTCCGGATATGAAGGGGTTTTCGGTTCGCAATTTGAAATACATGCGGGTCTTTGCACGCGAATATCCTGACTTTTTAATTGGGCAGCAGCTTGCTGCCCAAATTCCTTGGTTCCACAACGTAGCTATCATGCAAGCTACTCCTGACAAATTGGAACGTGAATTCTACATTCGCGAAACCATTGAAAATGGCTGGTCGCGAAATGTTTTGGAAATCCAAATCAAAACAAAACTTTTTCACCGCCAAGGAAAGGCGGTGACAAATTTTACAAGAACTTTGCCGCCGGAAATTTCTGATCTCGCAAATCAAACTTTGAAGGATCCGTACATTTTTGATTTTCTTACGATCGGCAAAGAAGCGAGTGAGCGCGAAACCGAAAAATCTCTCGTTGCGCAAGTAGAAAAATTTCTGCTCGCCCTCGGCAAAGGCTTCGCCTTCGTGGGTCGGCAATATCAGCTGCAAGTCGGCGGTGAAGATTTTTACATCGATTTACTTTTCTACCACATCCGCCTGAAATGCTACGTGGTGGTTGAGTTGAAAGCGGAAAAATTCAAACCAGAAGATGCTGGAAAATTAAATTTTTATCTCGCCGCAATTGACGGTGAAGTAAAAGGCGAAGACGATAATCCAACAATCGGAATTCTTCTCTGTCGCGAAAAAAATGGCCTCGTCGCCGAATATTCGCTGCGCGGAATCAACAAACCAATCGGTGTCACCAGTTACGAAATTACCGAAAAACTTCCAAAGAAATTCCAAACTCAACTGCCGACGATTGCAGAGATTGAGCGTGGATTCGGAAAAAAATTTAAAATAAAAAAATGACTTTTTCACAAAAATCCTACCTCGAATCCAAAGCTTGGCCGTTTGAAGAAGCTCGGCGAATCCTCGAAAAAGTTGGCGGAAAAATTCCGGCGAAAGGTTACGTGTTGTTTGAAACAGGCTATGGCCCGTCTGGCTTGCCGCATATTGGAACTTTTGGCGAAGTGGTGCGAACTTCATTTGTGCGCCACGCATTTTCTTTGATCGCGCCAGAAATTCCGACGAAAATGTTTTGCGTTTCGGATGACATTGATGGGCTGCGAAAAGTGCCAGAAAATATGCCGCAGCAGGAAATGATCCGCGCGAATTTGGGTCGGCCGCTCACGAAAGTTCCTGATCCATTCGGCACGCATGAGTCTTACGGAGCTCACATGAATGCCCGTCTGCGTGGCTTTCTCGACGGTTTTGGATTTGATTACGAATTTATTTCCGCGACAGAAAAATATAAGTCGGGCGCCTTTGATGCGACAATGTTGCGCGTTTTAGAAAAATATGAAGAGCTGATGGAGTTAATGCTGCCAACGCTTGGCGGTGAGCGCCAAGAAACTTATTCGCCATTCATGCCGATTGATTTGGAGTCGGGAATCGTGATCGACAAAGGTGTGAAGGGCGTGAATAAATCGCGCGGAACTGTGATCTACGTTGATTCCGCGGGAGTCGAAAAAGAAATTCCGGTGACGGGAGGCAATTGCAAATTGCAGTGGAAGATCGACTTCGGCGCGCGCTGGCACACGCTTGACGTCGATTACGAAATCTACGGCAAAGACCACCAACCCAACGAAAAAATTTATCGGCGCGTCTGCGAAATCTTGGGCGGCAAGCCTCCGGTCAATTTCACTTACGAAATGTTTTTGTCCGACACGGGCGAAAAAATTTCGAAATCGAAGGGAAATGGCATTTCGGTTGAAGACTGGCTAAAATACGCCCCGTCTGAGTCGATGGCACTTTTCATGTATCAAAAACCGAAGACTGCGAAGCGACTTTATTTCGACGTCATTCCAAAAGCGATGGATGAATATTTAACTTTCGCGCAGAGTTTTGGAAAACAGGAAGAGCTTGTGAAGTTAGATAATCCGGCCTTCCACATCCATGCCGGAAAAATTCCGGCGATAAATTTTAATTTG
>CAINKA010000105.1 GCA_903849835.1 uncultured Alphaproteobacteria bacterium | reverse complement strand
ATCATGCTTCGACAGGCTCAGCATGACAACGAATTTTTAATTCCAACTTTCATGAAATTTTACACCAACAAACTTGAGGAAGTAATTCTCAACAAACGTGAGCTCAATGTTTCTTTCGAATTTTTTCCGCCGAAAACGGAAGAGATGGAGATGAAGCTCTGGGAGGCGATTGTGAATTTGAAAGGCCTGAAGCCCAGTTTTGTTTCTGTCACCTACGGCGCCGGAGGATCAACACGTGAGCGCACTCACCAAACAATCGAAAAAATTATCAGAGAAACTGATTTAAAACCCGCGTCGCATCTCACATGCATTGCGGCATCGAAGGAAGAAATTCGAGAAATTCTGTGCAATTATTGGCAAAGTGGTGTGCGTCACATCGTGGCTTTGCGTGGCGATATGCCTGCTTCCAGCGCAAATTATCAACTTCATCGCGACGGCTACAAGCATGCGAATGAACTTGTCGCCGGCATAAAAAAAATGTCGGAGGAAGGAATGGATTTTGAAATTTCAGTCGCCGGCTATCCCGAAAAACATCCGGAAGCAAAAAGTTTTTCCGAAGATATCGACCACCTCAAGCGCAAGGTAGACGCTGGTGCAACGCGTATCATCACGCAGTTTTTTTTCGATTCCGATGTTTATTTTTCTTTCGTGGAAAAGTGCCGCAAGGCCGGAATCACAGCTCCGATCGTTCCAGGAATTTTGCCGGTTACGAATGTGAAACAGGCAAAACACTTCGCGAATATGTGCGGGGCGAAGATTCCGAAATGGATGGCGGAAGTTTTTAACGGGCTTGATGAGAGGCAGGAGACGCGCCATTTAATCTCTGGAATCGTGGCTGTAGAGCTCTGTCGCATTTTGCACAATGCTGGAATTAACGACTTCCATTTTTACACCCTAAACCGCGCAGAGCTTACAAGCGCAATCTGTCACGTTTTGGGCGTAAGAGAATCAAGCTAAGAATTAAGAATTGAGAATTAAGAATTCGTCTTGATAACGCACCGCCCCGACTAACTTCAAAACTTTATTTTATGCCTAAAGAAGACCTGTTAACCATGAACGGAATCGTGACTGAAGTTTTGCCAAACACGATTTTTCGCGTTGAGCTCGAAAATAAACACATCATCACCGCGCATGCCTCGGGTAAAATCAGAAAAAACAAAATCAGAGTTTTGAAAGGCGATAAGGTTGAAGTTGAAATGACAACCTACGATCTCAGCAAGGGCCGCATTGTAAGACGAACTGTTTAATTTAAAAAATAAAAATTTGTGAGCAAAAATCTCCTAATCGTCGAATCTCCAGCTAAAGCCAAAACCATCGAAAAATATTTGGGTAAGGATTACAAAGTTTTGGCGTCGTTCGGCCATGTTCGCGATTTGCCAAGCAAAAATGGATCTGTCGAGCCCGACAATGACTTTGCAATGAATTACGAAGTTTCGGCAAAATCTTCGAAGCATGTAAAAGAAATCATCGATAGTGCAAAGTCTTGCAGCAAGCTGATTCTAGCGCCCGATCCAGATCGCGAAGGTGAATCAATCGCGTGGCACGTGCTAGAAGTTTTGAAACAGAAAAAAGCGATCAAAGCCTCGACAAAGGTTGAGCGCGTAGTCTTCAACGCAATCACAAAAAATTCGATTCTAGAAGCGATAAAAAATCCACGCGATATCGACATGGATTTAGTCAATGCCCAACAAGCTCGGCGAGCTTTGGATTATTTGGTGGGCTTTACACTTTCCCCAGTTTTGTGGAGAAAGTTACCAGGAAGTAGATCGGCGGGACGTGTGCAATCAGTGGCTTTGCGCCTCATTTGCGATCGCGAAGAAGAAATCGAAGCATTTAGAAGCGAAGAATATTGGGACATCAAACTTGATCTCAAAACTTCACAAAACAAAGAATTTCAAGCGAGTGTTGTTGAGGTCGCCGGAAAAAAATTAGAAAAATTTACAATCGTCAAAGCAGAGCAGGCGGGAGAAATTAAAAAGCTGCTCGAAGCCAAGCAATATCAGGTTTTGTCGATCACTAAAAAGCAGGCAAAACGTCGCTCAAATCCACCATTTACAACTTCATCTTTGCAGCAAGAAGCGGCGCGAAAATTGGGTTTTGGCGCTAGTCGCACAATGATGTTGGCGCAACGACTTTACGAAGGCACCGAAATTGACGGCACGGCGCAAGGCCTAATCACTTACATGAGAACGGATTCAGTCGTTGTTACGCCAGAAGCAATCACTGCGGTTCGCGCAAAAATCGAAGATCTTTACGGCAAAAAATATGTGCCGGAAGTGCCAAATCTTTTCAAAAGCAAAGTGAAGAATGCGCAAGAAGCGCACGAGGCAATTCGTCCGACCGATTTTTCTCTCACGCCAGACAAGGTAAAAAAATATCTCGATGAGGCGCAATTCGCACTTTACGACTTGGTGTGGAAAAGAACTTTGGCGTCGCAAATGACTGACGTGGTTTTTGATCAAGTCGTTGCTGAAATTTTAACAATACCTTCTTACGCCAAGGCCAGAGCCATTGGATCAACAATCAAGTTTGACGGTTTTTACAAAGTTTATCGTGAAGATCGTGACGATAACGAAACTGATGAGGATGATTCTAAGCAGATTCTGCCTGATCTCGTAGAGAAAGAAAATCTCGGATTAATCGAAGTTAAACCGCAGCAACATTTCACTGAGCCGCCTCCAAGATATTCCGAAGCAAGCCTCGTAAAAAAAATGGAAGAGCTGGGAATCGGCCGCCCATCAACTTACGCGTCGATTATTTCCGTGCTGCAAGATCGTGGATATGTGAAGTTGGAGAAGCGCAGATTTTTCCCGGAAGAGCGCGGAAGAATTGTCACAACTTTCCTGAAAGAATTTTTCGCGAAATATGTCGAATTTGATTACACTGCAAATTTGGAAGATGAGCTCGATATCATTTCCAACGGCAAAATGGATTGGAAAAGTTTCCTAAAAAAATTCTGGAAAGATTTTAGCGGAAACACCTCGCAAGTAATGGAGAAGCCATTTCTCGAAGTTTTAGAAGTGCTGAATCAAAAAGTTGGAAACCATATTTTTGGTCGTGATGAAAAAGGTGAATTAAAAAATTCTTGCCCAACTTGTAACGAAGGAAAATTAGGTTTGAGGCTAGGAAAATTTGGCGCCTTCATCGGCTGTTCGCGCTATCCTGAATGCAAACATACGATGCAAATTTTTGCAGCTGAAGGTGGAGAAGATGGAAGAGAATTAAAGCCTCAATTCGAACCAAAAAGTTTGGGGAAAGATTCAAAAACTGGATTTGAAATTATGGTGAAAGTGGGGCCTTACGGACCATATTTGGAGCTGATTGGAAGCGAGTTAGAAGCTCCGGCGTCAGATGTGCCAGCAACTCCAAAAAAAGAAGAAAAAAAGAAAAAATCAACTGCAAAAAAAACTAAAGAAAAAGCTCCCAAAAAACCAAAAATAAAAAAACCAAAAAGAGTTTCGATTCCAAAAAATCTTGATCCAAATTTGATCGATTTAAAAGCTGCGATCGATCTTCTTTCGCTTCCTCGCGAAGTTGGAATTCACCCAGAAACTGGACAAAAAATTCTAGCGAATGTTGGACCTTACGGGCCTTACTTGCTTCACGATAAAAAATTCACTTCCGTGAAAGAAGATAACATTTTGGAAATTGGATTGAACCGAGCTGTTGATGTGATCGCGACCGCTGCTGCAAAAAAAGCTGCTGGCGGGGGAAGAAGATCTTTCGGGCGAAAAAAAGCTAAAAAATAATTTTTATAAATTTGCGGGCGGGCACAAGACCCGCCCCTACATTGCGATTTTATTCGTAGGGGCGACCCTCGTGGTCGCCCGCTCCACCATCATTTTTTTGATACATACCTTCCAAAATTTTCCTTAAAACAGAAAAAAGTTTGATTTCTAACGACCCTTTTCAAGATTGATTTCATCACTCCAATCTTAAAATAATCATCAATGTCGGAAGAAAATTTAGAGCAAGAAATCCCGCAAGAAAATGAAGCTGATCCACTGATCGAGCAAAAAAAGATAATCGACCTCAACTCAGAAGCCGCAATACTCTGCATAGTAAAAGAACGAAATCCAAATTACCTTTCAATCGATTACGCAAATAAAAAATTTTACGAAATTTTTGGAATTAACGAATTTAATTTAATTGGAAAAAGTTACGATTTTCTTTTTGCAAATCTCGATCTCGATTATTACTCGGAAGATCAGTTGGAATATATTCGCCTGATCAAAGCTGTAAAAAATTTTCATCAATGTTCGGTCAATATTGGTCTCTTCGATTACAGTCCTGAGAAAAATAAAATCAGACTCAAAGTTTCTTTTAACCCCGGCGGATTCACTGGTGACAAGGCGCATCGTCACGCCATTTTTTCCTTCGAAAAGTTAGAATTGGAAACGCAAAAACAAAATGTGATTGGTCAGGAAAAAAAATCTTCCAACGTAAATTTGCTAAAAAGTCTCGAAAGAACTTTGCGAAATGAAAGACTGTTGCGTGAGATAGGCTCTTCCATCATCGATGATTTACCGATTCGTGAAATTGCTCAAAAAATCGCTAAAATTTTATGCAGCCATCTAAAAATCGACAGATGTTTGCTGCATGATTATCGCGATGCGAAAACAAATTTTGTTGTAGAAAGTTGCGATGCTGGTGTTGCTAAAATGTTCAACGGAGGCAGTGATGGCGAGAGCTTAAGGGTGTTGACGGAATATATAAATTTTCAAAATCGCTTTTTCGAAAAATATGGAAGCAAGGATAAAAAAAGTTCGCTAGCTGCGGTTGAAGATATTTCTGCTGATCAAAATTTTTCGCCAATAAGTGAAATCTGTAAAAAATTTTCCATCGCTTCACAAATTGCAATTACGACGATTTTTAACGGCAAGGTGAATGGCGGAATTTACATTCATCAATCCACTACGCGAAATTGGCTATCCGATGAAATTGAGCTGATGGAATTGGTCGCGGATCAGTTTTCAATCGCTCTCGATCGCTCTGATTCCATCGGAAAAGTCATGATCGCAAATCATGCTTTGATGGAAAAAACTTCGCAGCTCAAAGAAGCTTTAAAGCGCGAACAAAACATGCGCAAAATGCAAAATGAATTTGTGGCTCTGGTTTCGCATGAATTCAAAACTCCGCTGCAAATTATCGACAGCACGCGCGAAGTGATGGTTCGTAAACTCAAAAGTCAAAACATCGTTGATGAGTCTCTAGACAAGGCTTTGGACAAGATCAAAAGCGGAGTTCAAAGGATGAATGGATTGATTCACAGCACGCTGAATTTAGCAAAAATGGAAAGCGGAGATGGCGCGATAAAACTAGAAAGAGCCCCGTTCGATTTGAAAAAATTTATTTTTGATATTGTCGAAAAAAATTCGAATCTTGCGACGAATAAAAATATTCAAGTCATCATAAAAATTGACGAGTTGCCGGCGGAGTTTAATGGCGACGCAAAGCTTCTAGATCACTCAGTCACAAACATAATTTCCAACGCCGTAAAATATTCGCGAAATGATTCTGTCGTAAAAATTTTAGCGAAATCGAATGATAAGAAAGTCGTGTTGCGCGTTACGGATCAAGGCATCGGAATTCCAAAAGAAGATTTGTCAAACATCGGACAAAAATTTTTCCGCGCTAAAAATACCTTGTCAGTCGCTGGAACTGGAATCGGACTTTACCTCACAAAACATTTTATTGAATTACATGGAGGCGATGTTTTAATCGAAAGTGAGCTGAATGTTGGAACATCTGTCACCGTTACTCTCCCTAGAGTCTCTTAGCTATTCACTTAAAACAAAACAAACAAATATGAAAAAATTTCTGCTACAATTTTCTGCGATTTTTATTTTATTTTCCTCACAAGTTTTTGCTGAAGATGTTCAAGAATTTCCAAATGTTTCTGGAAATGTTCTGTTTCAAGCCGCAGTTGATCGCGTCATGTCAACCCAACAAAGCGGTGTTTCTCCGAACAATGCCTATGTTTACGTTGAGCCAAATATATCTCTAAATTTTAACAAAAATTGGTCGTTAAAAACTGACTGGAGATTGCAGCCAAACAATATCTTGACCACCAGAGATTCAACTTATCCCGAAAGATACAGAACATTTTTTCAAGCTGACAGAGGTCTAAAGCCGCAGGATGAAGGTCTTTTAGTCGAAGAATTAAAATTGGATTTCAAAAATGAAGACATGAATTTTTTCGTCGGAAAATTTGATCCAACATTCGGAACGGCCTACAGAAAATCAAAAAGGATCGGAGTTTTTACTTCGCAATTTGCTGAAGATTACAATCTCAGAGAAAAAATCGGCGGTGGAATTTCTGCCTTGCTGGAAAATAGCAAAGTCACTTTCAACACGTTTTTCAACGATACTACGGGCATGAGTCGCAGCGCTTTGGACAGCCGCAGCCGCGCTTCTAGAAGCAATGGGATAGCTGGAAATACCGGCACCCTCTCTTCCTATTCCGCTTCGATGGAAGGCGAAAATTTATTCGCGGTCGAAAATTTATTTTACAATGTCGGCTACAGAAGTTTGGGAGTGGACAGGCTGGATAATCGCAGAAGAGAAAAGGGATATGTTTTTGGATCGGAATATGTTCATGAAATCAGCCTCTCAACCTCGATCATCCCCTTCATCGAAATAGTAAAAATCGATGATTTTACCGGAGAAAAAAATCGCAATGCAACTTACACAACCATTGCATTGATGGGGAAATATAGCAGCTGGATCGGCAGCGTGTCTCACTTGAGCCGCAACATCAGACAGAGCCAAAGATCGTCGAACATGTCGGATCGCCAGTTGCAACTTTCGGTTGGTTATAAATTCAACGACAACCTCACGCTTGATTTCACTCGCGCTAACGTAAAAGAAAATGGTAATGGCGGAACCGTGTTTGGAGCGGTTTTGAGCTATATTTATAAATTTTAGAATTGAGAGATTCCGAAAGAAGTTCTGGACGATGTTGAGACTTCTCATCGTCCTCGTCCTTGCAAAGTTTTTATGTCATGCTGAGCCTGTCGAAGCATGATTCTGGTTTCGGTGCCATGAATCATGCTT
>CAINKA010000104.1 GCA_903849835.1 uncultured Alphaproteobacteria bacterium | reverse complement strand
GGCAGTTACGAATCCTACCCGAAGCTCGCTTACTACATGCTGATTTTCGGACTGATTAGCTCCGGCCTGCCCTTCTCAATCGGCTACGTCGCCGAAGATTTAATTTTCGAAAGTAACTTCGAGATCGAGCCAATGATTGACGTTTTGTGGCTGATCTGCGTCGCGATTAACGGAATCATTGTCGTGAAAATGTTTTTGTTTTTGTGCCACGGCTTGCCGCGAAAAGAAAAAGGATTCGGTCAACTCGATTTGAAAAGTGGAAAAATTTTTGTGGTGGCTGCGGTCGCTGCGATTCTTTTTTTAATCACAGTCGTTTCAGGATTTTACTCGGTTAACTAAAATTTTATGAAAAAAATTTTACTCGTCGGATTTTTTATTTTTGTCAGCGCCGCAAATTCTTTCGCCGGAAATTTGCAAACAATCACCAGCCTCTCAGACCTTGAGGGCAAGGCTTTCAACAGCAAAACGCAAAAACAAGTTTTGAATAGTTTTGCGGAATATCCGCTGACGAAAAAAATGTCGGTCGGCGCAATTTCGCAGGCCAGTCGAGTTGAATCAAATCACAATCAATCGACCACCGCTTACGCCGTAAATTCCGTCGAAATTTTCAATCGCTACAAAATTTTCAGCTCCGAAAAATTGGGAATAATAATGCACAACTCCTACAAATTTCCCGGCATTTACAATGAAAATAAATATCTCGCTTTGATGCCGAAACAGTCGGACTACGAATTCCGCCTGCTCTTCACCCACAACATGCCTGACCGCCTCGTCAACACCGTCGTGCAAAATGAAACTCCTTATTTTCTGCGCGGCGAAATCGCCTACCGAAAAAGATTCAGCAACCCCTTCGACGAATTTCGTTTTGCATTTTGGGGCGGAGTAAAAATCAATCAGGAATTTTCTTTTTTACTGCAAGACAACGTCACTTGGAACGTCAATGCCAAAGCCACTAGCACTAACAACAGCTACTCCAACGCCGGAGATTTCCGCGCCGCAAAAGACGCCAACAACATTGCCACTTTTTCGCTGCTCTACCACTTCGACAAAAACACCGCGCTTCAGGCAGGCTACGTGCGCAGGCTGCACGGCAACAATCCGTTTTACGACAATCGCGGCGTGATTGTGGGGTTGTGGAAGAGTTTTTAGGGCGAAAAAAGTGACGAAAAAAAAGATTTTCCGCACGTGCGGAATATTCAGGAAAAGCTGCTCTCAACCCACTAATCTCAACACTTTCAGACCAATGCAAATCTCCCTCAAGAATTACCGAAAACTCACAGCGGCTGGACGTGGTTTGTAACCCCGTCCACAGATTCAGTTCAAAGTAAAAAAGAGGAAATGAACGTGAGGACGGGGTTACAAACCCCGTCCAGCAGCGGGATGGCGGAAGGCCTGAGACAAATGTATCAGGTGCAGCAGCCACTACAGCCGCAGCATCTTCGAGAGAAATACCTCGAGAAAAATAATTCGTCGGCAACGAGAAAACAAAAAACACCCCGCCAGAAATTTCCAAAAAAATTGGAAAACTGGCGGGGTATTTTTTTGCCAAAAATTTCTTACTTGTGAGTTTTTTTCTGGCAGAAAAAGTGAATTGTCTCCACGTGGAGACAATTTGAATAAAACACTGTTTAAACCTTTAATCTCAAGCCTTCAGAGCAAATGCAAATTACACTCAACAATTACAAAAAACTTCTTTCTCAAATCCAAAAAATAATTGGCCAAACTGAGCAAAAAATCGTCGCGGATGTGAATCACGAAAAAGT
>CAINKA010000103.1 GCA_903849835.1 uncultured Alphaproteobacteria bacterium | reverse complement strand
TTAACTTAAAAAATAGTTAGAAATTATCCAAAAATTACTTCTGAATTTGTTCCATCTTTTTTAAAAAAAGAACTCTATCCGGCAGAAATTTCTGTCTGGCTTGAGGGGGTCACTTCAGACGGCCCTTCTTTAAAGTCCCTAGCAATAATAAATTTTTGTTTTTTTCGTTCGAAAAAACTTTTTTTACCGTGAGTGCGATGCAGCCATTCTTTGTGAATTTCTGTTTTTAAAATCTCAAAACCGTAAGCATATTTTTCACCGTCAATGATGATTTCAGCTTCGAAAAAACTCGGCACTTTTTCGGTTTGAGTGCTCAGTAAAAATGGAGTCGCGACAAGTTTTTGATCGGTAACAAAGTCACGAAAAAATCTGATTGCTTTGATGAGGTTTGATTTGCCAGATCCGTTGAGTCCGTAAATTGCAGCAGCTTTAATAAATTTATTTTCTTTCTTCAAATTCTTAACCGCAAAAACCGCTTCCTTGTGCTCTTTGTCGCTATTCGCCAAAAGAGAAAAAGTGACCTTGTCCTTAAAAGATAAAAAATTTCCGACAGTAAATTTGGTAAGCATAAAAATAAAACTTGAATGATTTGAGCGGAATTTCTAGAAAAATCGTGAAGAAATGTAAATTCAACTGAATATTTTGTCAAATATGAAAAGAACTGTGATTGTGATTGGGGCGGGGGCAGGAAAGGATTTTGGAATGCCAACTGGGGAAGAGTTGGTTAGGCAAATTGCTGATCAAGCCGAGGTCGCGCAAACTTTTCATTATGAAATAAGGGAGTACTACAAAATTCGTGGCAAAATTCATGGGGAGGGGCTCGAAAAAAGTCTTCTTGAAGAGCAGTTCAAAAAAGGAAAATACAAACCGTACTCGGACATTTCTAAAATCGTCTCCTACTACCAACCATTCAGCATTGACGAGCTTTTGGACTCAATCCGACAAGATAAAATCAACATTAGTATCGAGGACGCGGAAACAACAAAAGAGAAGTTGATTGAAGCTGGTAGTATCGAGGACGCGGAAACAGCAAAAGAGAAGTTGATTGAAGCTGGAAAAACATTGATCGCGATGTTTTTGCTACAAGCGGAAGATAAGAAAATTTTTGGCAATTTTGAAGCAACTTGTTGGTATCGTCACTTACGAAGTGCCATCATCACTAGCGGAAAAAATGATGATGAGATCGCGAAACAACTCAAGAATATGACCATCATTTCCTTCAATTATGATCGTAGTTTGGATTATTTTTTGCGGACAAGGCTGGGGAAATTTTATGATAAAATTAAAGTTATTTACCCCTACGGAAAGCTGGCTGGAGATTGGAATGAGAAGAGTCAAGATTACTCAGATATTTCTTACGGATATTTTAAAAAGATTGGAGAGGCGGATGCCAAAAAACGCAAAGAAATCTTTGAAGCAGCAGAAGCAATTGGAAAGAAGGGCGGAAAAGAAAGACTAAAAATTATTGGGGAGTTGGATGACTCTTGTGAGCTAAAGGAAATTCAAAAAAGTATCACAGAAGCCGGAAATATCTACTTCCTCGGCTTTGGCTTTCATCAAGAAAATTGCCGAATTCTTGGCGTGACTACGGAAACTAAATTGACTGTCCGAGTTGAGATGCCGAACGAAAAGGGTGAAGCATCTGCTGAGCCTGAGCTCAGATCAGTTTTTTACACCAACTTCGGAAACAGCAAAAAAATCAAACAAAAATTCGAACAATTTACCAATTACAATTTTACCAATTGCAATCCCGAGAATTTTTCCGACAAAGGCGTCTACGAGGCGTTGAAATCGGATTTTAATTTAGAGCTGTAGTATAAAAATCCTGCGCATCAGCTAGCCCTTCCGAAAAAACTTCCCCAAATCGCGCACATGTTTCACCAAACTAAATTCCAATTCCGGCAAAACTTTTTTCAGCGCTGCAAAATTTTTATTTTTTTCATTCGCTTGCGGAATCAGGCAATGCTTGAATCCGAGCTTGGCCGCTTCTTTCAATCTTCCTTCCAAATTGCTGACCATTCTGATTTCGCCCGTGAGTCCGATTTCGCCGACGGCGATTGTGGAGGAGGGGAGGGCGATGTCGCGGGAGGCGGAGATTAGGGCGCAGGCGACGGCTAAATCGGCGGCGGTTTCTTCGATTTTTAATCCGCCGACGACGTTCAAATAAACTTCCTTGTCGAATAAATTTAAGCCGAAGCGGCTGTTTAAAACGGCGATGATCATCGCGAGGCGATTGACGCCCCAGCCAACAACGGCGCGTCTTGGCGTTGGCATGAATGACGGCGAAACTAGCGCTTGAATTTCGGCGAGGAGTGGGCGTGTGCCGGAAGTTCCGGCGAAAACTGCGGTGCCGGAAGTTGTGTGTTCGTAGGAAGTTAAAAATAATTCGCTCGGGTTTGAAACTTCGGAAAGGCCGATTTCATTCATCTCGAAGATGCCGATTTCATTGGCGGCGCCGAAGCGATTTTTGACGGTGCGCAAGATGCGGAAGTGCAAATCTTTTTCGCCTTCGAAATAAAGTACGGTGTCGACCATGTGCTCGAGAACCTTTGGCCCAGCGATTTGGCCGTCCTTCGTGACGTGGGAAACAATCAACAAAGTGATGTTATTTTTCTTGGCGAAAATTGTGAGTTCGCCGGCGGCGGCGCGAACTTGCGAGACGGTTCCCGGTGCGGAAGAAAGCTCGTCCAGAAACATGGTTTGGATTGAGTCGATGATGATGATCGTCGGTGTCGCGCCGGCCTTCACCGTGTTCACAATGTCGGCAACATTTGTTGTGGCGGCGAGTTGAATCGAATCTTGCGCAACGTTCATCCGCTTGGCTCGCAAGCGAATTTGGTCGACCGATTCTTCGCCCGAAATGTAAATAATTTGATTTTTTCCTCGAGCCAAACTGTCCGCCGTTTGCAAAAGCAAAGTCGATTTTCCGATTCCGGGATCGCCACCGATCAACACCACAGAGCCTTGCACCAAGCCGCCTCCCAGCACGCGATCAAGTTCGCCGATGTTGGTTTTGATGCGCGGAAATTCTTGCGTTTCGCCGGTGAGGGCGACGAGTTCAATTTTTTTTGCGGAGGAATTTTTTGTAGATTTTTTGTCGTCGGAAATTCGCGTGAAGTGTGATCCGCCGCCCTCAGGAAATTCTTCGACCATGCTGTTCCAAGCGTTGCAATCAGGGCATTTGCCCGCCCATTTGAAATGAATTGCCCCGCAGGATTGGCATGAATAGGCTGATTTTTTAGTGGACATTTTTGGTGGGGATTTAGGTTGGGAAATTAGTAACCAAGATTGCTGGACGGGGTTTGCAACCGATTGCTGGACGGGGTTTGTAACCCCGTCCAACCGTTCATGTCGACTTGACTTTGACACAAACGTGAAGACGGGGTTACAAACCCCGTCTTGCGCAAGTCTTGCGCAGGAATCATGCTTCGACAAGCTCAGCATGACAATGAGATTAGTTTAAAAAAATTATGAAACACGAAGCACTCTCCCAACTAAAAAATTTTTTAAAAGATCAAAGACTCGACTTTTTTCTTCTCCCAAATTCTGACGAATTTTTTTCGGAATATTTGCCGGAGAGTGAAAGGCGGATCGAGTATTTGACGGGCTTCACCGGCTCAAGCGCGACAGTGATTTTCGGACGGGAGAAGTCGTATTTTTTTACCGATGGTCGTTACGTTTTGCAGGCGAAGCAGCAGTTAGATTTAGGCGAGTTTGAAATTTTTAACATCGCGGAAAAATCGGTTTTGGTGTGGCTGAAGGAAAATTTTTCTGCAGGAAAAAAATTGGCGTTGGATGCGAAATTGGTGAGTTTGAATTTTGTGAAATCGCTCCCCGATTACTCAGATTGCTGGACGGGGTTTGCAACCCAGTCCAACCGTTCACGTCGACTTGAGTTTGAACTGAACATGAAGACGGGGTTACAAATCCCGTCTTGCGCTGGTGGCGAGATTATTTTCCTCGAAGAAAACCCAATCGACAAAATCTGGAAAAATCGTCCGCCGCAAAAAAATTCTGCGGTTTTTTCGTTGAGCGAAAAACTTTGTGGGCTCGATTCGATGAGCAAGCGCAAGCAGGTTTTGCAAGGCTTCGAGGGCGATGCGATGATTATTACCAAGCCGGAAAATCTTTGCTGGCTGTTAAATATTCGCGCCTCCGACGTCGAATTTACGCCGCTGCTTTTGGCTTACGGAATTCTTTTTAAAAATGGTGAAGTTGAGCTTTTTGTTGATGAAAAAAGATGCCCAGTGGGAGGTGATGGAGTTGAATTCGAGAAAGTAAATCTGATGCAGCCAAATTGTTTTGATTTACGAATCGGAGTTTTGGCGCGGAAAATTAAAAAAATTCAAATCGATGCGGCGGTTACGAATCACTGGCTTTACGAGCTGTTACAAAAAAATAATTTTGAGATCACGGACAAAAAAGATCCGATCGAAATTTTAAAATCAGTCAAAAATAAAGTTGAAATTGCTGGCGCGATTAAAGCTCACGAAGCGGATGGATTGGCGCTGACGAAATTTTTATTTTGGCTCGAGGATGCCAAGGGGACTAGCGTTGAAATTGATGAAATAAAAGCGGAAGAAAAATTGTTGGAATTTCGGAAAGAGTCGCCGGATTTTCTGTATCCGAGTTTTGCTTCGATCTCGGCTTTCGCTAGCAATGGCGCGGTTATTCACTATCGGGCAACGGCGGAGACGAATAAAAAATTTGGCTGCAAGACGTCTCACAATTGCAAGGCGGGGTTTGTAACCCCGTCTTCATGTTCAGTTCAAAATCAAGTCGACGTGAACGGTTGGACGGGGTTACAAACCCCGTCCAGCGCTAGCGAGAGCGCCAACTCCCTCTACCTCATCGATTCCGGCGGCCAATATTTCGGTGAAAATTTTTGCGGCACAACCGACGTCACGCGCACGATTGCGATTGGAAATCCCCAAGGGGAAATAGGCGAAGAAATGATCAAAAATTTCACTCGCGTTTTGAAAGGTCACATCGCTTTGGCCAGCGCTAAATTCCCAATCGGCACAACAGGCGCGCAGCTCGACGCCCTCGCCCGAAATCATCTCTGGCAAGTTGGCCTTAATTATGATCATGGAACAGGTCACGGAGTTGGTTCTTTTTTGTCGGTGCATGAAGGGCCGTGTAGCATCAGTCGCAGTGCGCATCAACAGCTTTTACCGGGAATGATTTTATCGAACGAACCCGGATTTTATGCGGAAGGAAAATACGGAATCCGCATCGAAAATTTAATGCTGGTGGAAAAATTTAATGAGAAATTTTTGTGTTTTAAAACGCTGACACTCGCGCCGATTGATTCAAAACTAGTCGATTTTGAAATGTTGACGAGAGCAGAGGGGGAATGGCTTGAGGAGTATCACGGAATGGTGATGAAAGTGGTGGGTGAGGGGCTTGGTGAGGATGCAAAAAATTGGCTAAAAAATTTAGTTCAAAAATTTACAGATTTTCGCCGCAAGTAATTCAGCTAATTTTTCCTTCGAAATTTTTCCTAAATTTTCCGTTTTATTTTTGCTGACGAAAATCGCTTTTGTTTCGTCGCTGCCGAAAATTTTTCCGGATTCGATGTCGTTGGCGACGATTAGGTTGCAGTTCTTTTTTTGGAGTTTTTCGCGAGCAAATTTTTCGAGATTTTGACTTTCGGCGGCGAAGCCAATGACGAGAGCTGGGCGCTGTTTTGAGGTTCCGACAAATTCTAAAATATCGGGATTTTTTTCTAGTTCGAGCGTGAGATTTTTTGTCGCAGTTTTTTTAATTTTTTGTTTGGAAATTTTTTTCAATCGGAAATCCGAAACCGCGGCGCAGCCGATGAAAACATTTTTCTTTGCGAGATTTTTTTTCACCGCATCAAACATTTCCTGTGCCGTTTTCACGCGGATAATTTTTTCTTTTGGCAATTGAATCACTTCACGAATATTGCCCGCGATTAGCGTCACATCTGCTCCCATCTCGTGTAAAACTTTTGCAATTTCGATCGATTGTTTGCCGGAAGAATGATTGCCAATGAAGCGCACGGGGTCGATTTGTTCAAAAGTTGCGCCGCCAGTAATCAGAATTTTTTTGCCCTTGAGTTGATTTTGTCGCGCAAAAAAATCGCAAATTTTTTCGCAAATTTTTTCCGGCGCCGCCATTTTTCCGATTCCTAATTCGCCGCAAGCGAGAATATCTTTCTCGGGCTCAACCATTGCTATTCCTGACCCCAAGACCTTCGCCAAATTTTTCTGCGTTTGCTTATTTTCCCACATTTTCTCATTCATCGCCGGCGCTAAAATAATTTTTTTATTTGCCGCGAGAATTACGTTCGACGCTAAATCATCAGCAAAGCCATTGGCGATTTTGGCGATAAAATCTGCAGTTGCTGGCGCGACGACGATGAGGTCAGAGCCGCGCGAGAGTTGGATGTGCCCCATTTCAATTTCATCATCAGTTGAAAATAAATCGGTGTAAGTTTTTTTTCCGGAAAGCGATGAAGCCAAGAGCGGCGTGATAAATTCGCATGCCGACTTCGTCAAAATGCAAGTGACCTCGTAAGATTTTTTTTGCAGCAACCGTAGCAAATCCATGGCCTTGTAGGCGGCGATGGAGCCGGTGATGATTAGGAGGATTTTTTTCTTTTTCATAAACCTAAATGTTTAAATGCCGTCTCAGTCAACACGCGTCCTCGCGGGGTTTTTTCGATGAAGCCTTGTTGGATTAAATAAGGCTCGATGGTGTCCTCGACGGTGTCGCGTTCTTCGCCGATGGCGGCGGCGATGGTTTCGATTCCGACGGGGCCGCCGCGGTAATTTTCGGCGATGAATTTGAGGTAGCGGTAATCAGCGGCGTCAAGGCCTGCGGCGTCAATCTCGAGGCGTAGCAATGCGTGATCGGCGCATTTTTGCGAGATGATTTTTTCGCCAGCATCTGACGCAAAATCGCGCACTCTTTTCAGCAAGCGTATGGCAATTCGTGGAGTACCTCGCGACCTTTTTGCGATTTCATGCGCGGCGTTTTTTTCGATTTCGATTTCCAAAATGCGGGCGTCGCGAATGACGATTTGCTCAAGCTCTTCAGCGTTGTAGAAGTTAATTCGCAGTGGAATTCCGAAGCGATCTTTGAGCGGATTAGCGATTAATCCGACGCGAGTTGTGGCGCCGACAAGAGTAAATTTTGGCAAATCAATTTTAATCGCACGAGCTGCTGGACCCTCACCGATTATGATGTCGAGCTTGAAATCTTCCATCGCGGCGTAGAGCACTTCTTCGACATTTTTGTTCAAACGGTGAATCTCATCGATGAAAAAAATATCGCCTTCCTGCAAATTTGTGAGCAGTGCTGCAAGGTCTCCAGACTTAGAGATCACTGGTCCCGCCGTGCCTTTAAACCCGACACCCATTTCATGCGCGATGATTTGCGCCAACGTAGTTTTGCCGAGTCCCGGTGGCCCGTAAAACAAAGTGTGATCAAGCGCATCGCCGCGACTTTTCGCCGCCTTGATAAAAATTCCTAAATTTTCTTTGAGTTTTTCTTGGCCGAGAAAATCGCGCAAATAGCTTGGGCGCAGGATGTTTTCGTTGCTGCGCTCTTCGTTTTTTTGGATGGGGTTTAGGTTTTCGTTTTTAGAGGTCATGTAGAAATGAGTGTAGATTTTGTATTGGCTGAGGTTCTGTAGGATTGATCTGGGCTTTTAGGGATGTCTGGGTAGCGCAATTCTAGAATTCCACGGGCTGCCATTGGATTTAGAATTCTATTTCTTAGGTCTTCAGGATTTCTTTTTAGGATGACCGCAATTTCCCTTCTGGTAAGCCATCTGTCGCTGCATAGCTTTTTTATTATTTCTTCCATCTCCTGTGGTTTGTTGCGACCTTTCATCTGAGTTAGTATCAGCTTTAATTCTGGATCGTTACCTAGGGAGTTACCCTCGTTACCTAGGGAGTTACCCTCGTTACCTAGGGAGTTACCCTCGTTACCTAGGGAGTTAAGGTCGTTACCTAGGGAGCTGCCCACCTCATTTTGAATATTAAGCCGATAAAGAGCCCAGCGCCTTTCGTTTTCTTTCAACAACATCTTTCTCAGCACCAGAGATTGTAGGGTTTTTGTGATGTCTGCTGGATGGGTGTGAGTAATTTGTTGGACGCTGTTATTGTTCACAAACCCTTCGGCAGCAGCTTTTGCCAAAATTTGAACTTCTAGCGGAGATAGGTTTTTAAATTTTGGACCAAAAATTTTTTTCAAGTGAGATAGAGATTTCTCAGCTATCAGGCTGGTCATTGGGAGTATCCAGTGCACACGATCGGGCTGAAAAATTTCAAGCGCTGTTGGCTTTTGCCAATTTTCTGATTCCCAGCCACGATAGATTTTGTTGATTCCGGAACCAGCTTGTTCTGCGGCTCCGATCATCATAAACATTTTTTGTAGAGTTTTGTTGCGGCACTCGCTGATTCCGCCGTGCGATTTTTGATCGAGCAGTTGTTTTATCGGAATTAAAGATGATCCCGGATTTGAAAATTCAAACCGATCACGAGTTTTTTCGATTACAATGCCACCTTGTCCGCAATAATCGGCATGAATAAGAGAGTTGACCAGAGCCTCGCGAATCGCCTTGTGCACAGGAGTTTCGCCTTTACGAGATAAATTTTCATCAAGCTCAAAATGCAGTTTTAAATCTTGGGTAAGTCGAGGCATCATCTTGAGATAAAACTGAAAAAGATTGGCGTTCCAAGTTCCATCTATGGTTACGCGATCTGTCCAGCGAACTTGTGGATCAGAAGAAAATTTTTCGCGGTAATCGACTTGATATTGAGGCAGTGCTTCGCGAATGGTCTCGTCTTTGCCGAACATTAAAATGCCGGCCACCGTTACTCCTTCTAAGTCGCTTTTTCTTTCTTTCCGGAAGCCACCAAGGTTTTTGAGAAGGCTGAGATCATCTTCTAGAAGCCAAGAATGATCTGGTTTGTGTGAGGCGAAACGATTGCGATATTCTTTGAAGCTGCGGTGATCCAAATCATCAAAGGTAAAATTTTCTAAAATTTTTCTGTCGGCAGAAGTTTCTTCGGATTGATCAGATAGCATGCGTTTCACTTCTTGTTGTGAGCAATGGTAATCACCCTCGTGGTTTCGGCGATAAGTTCCTGCAAGTGGATTTTGACCGGTATAAACTGGTCGTTCAGTGCGTTTGGCGCGTGGCACCGAAATTGCTAAAATAATATCCGATCCGTAGGAAACTTCTTTTACGCCATCTTGCGTCATCAAGTTAAAACTTACTTTTCCGCGATTATTTATTGTGTCCCAAAAGGTTTTTTTCAGATTTGGTAGCGATGATTTATTTAGCCCGCTGACGGTTCCATCATCTTCAACTCCAAGCAAAATAATGCCGCCATTGCTATTGGCGAAGGCGCTGTAGGTCTGCCACAGACTTGCAGGAAATCCGCCTTTTGCTGATTTGAATTCTAGCTCATCATATTCGTGCCAGTCTGTTTTGATAAAAATCTCTAGCGGATCGATTTGGGTTTTTTTGGCCATGTGATTTTAAAACTTATTTTTACTCAATTCCCTCAAGCTCGAAGTAATCAAATTCTCCAACGTAACTTCCGAATTTTTGCCGAATAAAAAATCGATCACGCGTAGGCAATCATGTTTTTTGTAGCCGAGATTTTCGAGGGCGGAGAGGGCGTCGGAGGTGAGTTGGTTGGTGGAAAATTTTGTGAGGTCGGTAATTTTTGCGTTGCCGTAACCAAAATTAATCCCCATGGCTATCCCAAGTTTTTTTGGTGAATCTTTTAACTCTGTCGTGAGGCGACTGGCAAGCTTCGGGCCGATTCCGGAAATTTTGGAAAATGCTTTTTCATCGCCGGAAATTAATGCTTTGGCGAGATCTTCGATCTCAAAAGCGCCGAGAATTTTTTGTCCCATTTTTGCGCCGACGCCTTGAACTTTTGTGAGCTCGAGGAACCAGATTTTTTCGATCTCGGAGCCGAATCCGTAGAGTTCAATCGCATCTTCTTTGACGACGGTTTCGATGGTTAAACTCACTTCCTTTTCGCGCGGGAACTGTTTTAAAAATGCTGAAGTTTTTTGTGAAATTGCGACGACGTAACCGACGCCGTTGACGTCGATAATGCACTTGTCATCATTGATTGAATCGATGAAGCCTCTTAGTTTTCCGATCATAAATTTTTTGTAGTGGCAGACCTGCGCGTCTGCTTGTTTAAAGGGCGGACACATGGGTACGCCCCTACGATTTCGAATGTTAATTTTTTTTACCCATCATGCCGAAAAAGAGCAATCACAACATCGAGTGGCGCATCAGTAAAGAGCCTGTCCATTTCGAAGAGGCGCTGGAATTTATGCAGCAGCGCGTCGAGAAAATCATCGCTGGAACTGCGCCGGAAATGATTTGGATTCTGGAACATCATCCCGTTTACACCGCGGGAATTAGCGCTAAAGATGAGGATTTTATTGGCAAAACTGACATCCCAATTTTCAAAACTAATCGCGGCGGAAAGTACACTTTTCATGCACCGGGGATGAAAATAATTTACGTGATGCTCGATCTAAAAAAATTCTTCGCGCCCGAGAAGCCAGATGTGGCGCGTTTTGTTGAGTTTCTGGAAAGTTGGGTGATTGCGATTTTAGCTGATCTCGGAATCAAAGGCGAAATTAAAAAAGGCAGAGTTGGAATTTGGGTAGAGACAAAAAACGGCGAGAAAAAAATCGCTGCGCTCGGAATTAAAATCAAAAAATGGGCGAGCTATCACGGCATCGCGATCAATATCAATCCAGATCTAGCGGGCTTCGCCAACATTATTCCCTGCGGCATCAAAGAATTTGGAGTGACTTCGGTTGAGGAAATTTTGGGGAAGGTTGTGGATGAGGGAAGAATCGAGCAATTGATTGAAAACAGATTCAAAAAAAATCCTTCATCTCTTTTTTAACTTCGCGGAAAACAACTATTGAGGCGGAAATGGCTAGGAATGCCATGATCGCAGCGACGATTAGGTCGGGCCATTTGCTGTTGAAATTGATGGTTAAGATTCCGGCGATGATGGTCATCACGTTGTTGATGGCGTCATTTCGGCTGCAGAGCCAGACGGATTTTTGGTTGCTTCCGCCATCTCTAAATTTGAAGAGCATGGCGCTGACGAGGAAATTTATTGCGAAGGCGAGGATTGAAATTTCGATCATGATGTTTGCCTTGGGAATCTCGTCCAGACTGACTCGGTAGATGCCGTTGGCCAAGACATAAATTCCAAATGAAAGCATGAAAGCGGCTTTGATTAGAGCGGAAAGTGACTGCCATTTTTTCGGTTTCGACAAAACATAAATCGCGATTGCGTAGTTCAAACTATCGCCGAGAAAATCGGTGGCGTCGAAAATTAGCGCGAGAGAATTTGCGTAAAATCCGAAGCCGATTTCAATGACGAACATCACAAAATTCAGCACCAGCGCCCATTTCACGACGTTTGGGAAATTATTATTTTCTGACATTGAAAATGGATTGGGGGGTTATTAATTCTTTAAAATTCACATGCTTAATGTCATGCCGAGCTCACTAAAGTCATGAGCTCACTAAAGTCATGCTGAGCTTGTCGAAGTGCGCAGTGGCCCGAATCATGCTTCGACAGGCTCAGCATGACAGTGTGGACAAGTTCAACATGGCTGTGTGGATAGGCTCAACACACAAATAATTACTTCAAAAACTTAAAATCAAAATGACAAACGAACAAGAATTTAGTTTCGATGTTGAGGTTGGAAAAATCCTCAACTTGATGATTAACTCGCTCTATACCAACAAGGATGTAGCCTTGCGGGAGTTGGTCTCGAACGCATCGGATGCTTGCGATAAATTGCGTTATCTTGCGGTGCAAAATCCGGAGTTGGCGAAGGATGAATTGAAAATTTCCATCACTACCGACAAGGCAAAAAAACTTTTATTTATTTCGGATAATGGCATCGGAATGAATCGCGATGATCTGATCCAAAACCTTGGCACTATTGCGCGCTCAGGCACTGAGAATTTTATTAAGTCCCAAATGGGAGATAATCTTTCGGGGGATAATCAAAAAGATGTGCAATTAATTGGGCAATTCGGGGTTGGCTTTTATTCCAGCTTCATGATCGCGAATAAAGTCGAAGTGATTTCTCGCAAATTTGATGATGAGAAAAGTTGGAGATGGGAATCGGAAGGGGCGGGGAAATTCACGATTGCGGAGGTTGAGTCTGAGGAATTGGGATCCACCTATTTAGGGGGATCGAGCGAGCGCGTTAGCGGCGCGATGGGGGTGCATAAAACTCACGGTACGCAAATCATCCTTCATCTCAAAGATGACGCTTCGGATTTCCTCGATCGTTTTCACATCAAGCATGTAGTCCAAACTTACTCCGATCACATCAATTTCAAAATCGAATTCACTCCAGAAAATTTGGAGGCGGGTGCGAAAGTTGAAATTTTAAACTCCGCTTCCGCGCTCTGGACAAGGCCTGCTAGCGAAATCACTGCGGAGCAATATCAGAATTTTTTCAAACATATTTCGCATTTACCCGGTGAGCCATTCATGGTCATCCACAACAAAATCGAGGGGATGATTAGCTACACCAATTTGCTTTTTGTGCCTTCGACTAAGCCGTTTGATCTCTTCCATCCCGATCGAAAAACCGCGGTAAAACTTTACGTAAAAAAAGTTTTTATCTCGGAAGATTTGGGCTTGGTTCCGGCTTGCATGCGCTTCATGCGTGGTCTCATCGACTCCGACGATTTGCCGCTAAATATCAGCCGCGAAAATTTGCAGCATAGCGCAGTGCTCGAAAAAATTAGGAAATCTGTCGTCGGAAAAATTCTTTCCGAGCTGAAGAAAAAATCTCAGGAAAGCGAAGAGGAATATCTCAAATTCTGGAATAATTTCGGCGCGGTTTTGAAAGAAGGGCTGTGCGATTCGTCAGAATTTCGCGAAAGAATTTTGGAAATTTGTCGCTTTTATTCTTCGAAATCTCCGGACAAATTTATTTCTCTCGTGGAGTATTTGGACCGCGTCAAACCTGGTCAGGACAAACTTTATTTTTTAACCGGAGAGTCGGTTGAAAAAATAAAATCCTCGCCGCAACTTGAGATTTTTTTGAAGAAAGATGTCGAGGTTTTATTCCTCACTGATGCGGTTGATGAATTTTGGGTGACGGTTGCTTTGCCCTACAAAGCAGCTAATTCCCAGTGGGAATTGCAATCGATCAATCGTCACGATGTTGATTTAAAAAACATCGATGTTTCGGCAGATACAGCAGAAAAAAAATCGGAAGAAAATGAAGAAATAAAAGACATAACTAGCAGCCAATTTGACGAGCTAATAAAATTCATCAAAGAAGTTTTGGGTGATAAAATCAAAGATGTTCGCATCTCAAAAAAATTAACTGATTCACCGGTTTGTTTGGCTGTGGACGCGGGCTCGATGGATATTCGTCTCGAAAGATTTTTGCTCGAACAAAAACAAATTCAGGCCGGAACTTCCAAAATTTTTGAGATTAATCCGAGCAATTCCATCATCAAAAATTTGAACAAAAATTGCGGTGATGAAGCGAAAAAATCTGAAGTGAGCGACGCGATTTTCACCTTGTTCGACTTGGCCTGCATCATCGAGGATGAGCCAATTAAAAATGCGAAAGATTTTTCGCGGAGGATTCAGGGGTTGATGTAAGATTTCCGTAGGGGCTGGCCTTGTGCCAGCCCGCGGGCGACCACAAGGGTCACCCCTACTTCCCCAACTCAATCAAATCATCCGCCCGCAGCAATTCCATTTTCTCCGATTTTCCCAATTCCTCCTTCGCTTCTTTGGCGAATTTTCTGCATTTTTCTTTGTCGCCGGTTAAAAGATTGAGCTCAGATAAAGCCAGTAAAGACCTGCCTTCGTCGCCAATTTTAGAATAGGCAGAAGCGAGTTGTCGGAACAAAAACGGATTTTCATTTTCAATTTCCTTCGCCTCTTCGAGACGCTTAATTGCAAGCTTGATCAAATCTTCATCATTTTTTTTCAAAGTTAAAATTGATGAGGAAAAAGAAATTTTTGCCAGAGTCGAATCTTCTTTTGGCAGGAGTTTGAGGGCTTGACTGTAGGCTATTATTGAGTCTTCAACTCTGCCGCTGCCGAATAAAATTTCGCCGCGCAGCTCAAATAAAAATCCTAATCCAGAGTTATCATGCTTCGACAGGCTCAGCATGACATTGCGTTTGTTGCCTTGAGTTTGCCGAATGACAATGACTCCATCCAACAATTCTAGCGCCTCTTCAACTTTTCCTTTGCGGAAAAAAGCAATCGATTTGATGTAATTCGCAACATCGTCATTTTGATTTTTATATTTCTGCAGCAAGTTATCCGGATTTTCTAAGAAGCCTTCGAGCTTTGCCAACACTCGATTCATCGCTGGTTGTAATTTTTGATTTATTTTCTGATAATTTTTCCCTTGGGAGAAATTTTTCCCCAAAGTTCGCGTTTTTATGAGGTCGATTCTTTTGCGACTAATCGGGTGCGACATCAAATATTCGTCGAGCTGGTCTTTGTAGCCAACCAGCTCGCTCTCAAAAAATTCCAAGAGATTTACCAAGCCATCAGCGGGATAGCGCATTTTGTCGAGATAGGCGACGGCATGTTGATCTGCAGCCTCTTCCTGAGTGCGCGTAAATTTCATGAAGATTCTTTGCGCAGTTTGAGATCCTCCCGCGATCAGCGCCATTCCAGCGTCGGGGGAGCCTGCAACCGCAGCGCCAACTCCAAGCAAATAACTCAAAAACATTGCACCTTGCGCTTCTTTTTCTCCTTCGGATGAACGCGCTAAATGTCCGGCAGTGATGTGACCGGACTCGTGTGCGATCACTCCAATCAAGGCGTCGGGAGTTTTAAATTTTCGAATGAGTCCGGTATTGATGAAAACATTTTGTCCGCCAGAAACGAAAGCGTTGATGCCGTCATCATTGACGATGTAAATTTTGATATTTTCTGAATTTAAATCAGCGGCTTTGAAGATAGGATTGGTAAGGTCGCGCAGAAATTTCTCAGTTTCGGCATCGCGAATTAAAGAGGTGTTGGCGAGGGAATTTTGGGGGAGGAGGAGAATTAAAAAATAAAAAAATTTTAGATTTAGGATTTTAGATTTTAGATTTAAGAAATGTTTGAACATGAAAAATATTTTTAATGAGCCCAAGGATCGGCGTTAAATCTAAAATCCAAAATCTAAAAAAAAATGTCCCGCAAATTTCACGATAGCAAATTAGCAGTAGCGATCAGATTAATAGCCTTCTGGACAGGCTTGGCTGCTATGTTCGCGCTGTTTATTATTTTGGTTAATGATGACCTAAAAATCGCGCAAAGAGAAATTATTTTGAAGGTGGATGTAAAAAATAAAATTAATATTTGCTTGGCAGAAGATGACGAAATTTTTCAAGAATCTTTTTTTGGGTTTTAGAAAAAAACGACGGTAATCATTGTGAATTTGGATTTGTAGGGGCGACCCTTGTGGTCGCCAGCGGGCTTGCACAAGGCCAAGCCCCTACACCATCAAAATAAAGATGAATCAATGAATCACAATTCCCACATTTCAAATTTTTTAGAAAAATTAAAAGCAGAAGATGGATTAGCGCTTAATAGCACGATGGCCTACAGCAAGGATTTGGAGCTGTTCACAAAATTTCTGGTGAAGAAAAATATCGAATTTGAAAATGTAAAAATCGACGACATCCAAGATTATTTTTATGATCTCCATCAAGAAAATTTTAAAGCAGCATCAATCTCGCGAAAAATTTCCTGCTTCAGAAATTTCTTCAAATTTCTTGAAAACGAAAATATCATAAAAAGCAATCCAGCCCTTTATTTGCAAGTTCCCAAGCGTGATGCGAAATTGCCAAAATTTCTCAGCGAAGAAGAAGTTCTTAAGATGCTGAATTTTATTAATTCCGACAAATCTGAATTCGGAATGAAGCTTTCTTGCATGATGGAAATTCTTTATGCCGCAGGGTTGCGCGTCACGGAATTGGTTTCTCTTCCAATCGCTGCGATCCAAGAAGCGATCGATGAAAAAGGTGAAAAAACTTTGCGAAATTATTTGATCGTGAAAGGAAAGGGCGGGAAAGAAAGAATCGCTCCACTCAATAAAACCGCGATTAGAATGCTGATTGAATATTCCGAGCTGCGCAAAAAATTAGGGCAGGAAAAATCAAAATGGCTTTTTGTTGGCAAGGTCCAAGCTAGCAAAAAAAATGGTGAAATTAAAAAAAGAAATTCTTTCGCGAAAGACACGCACATTACTCGCCAGCGCTTTCATCAGATGATCAAAGAGCTTGCGGCAAAAGTTGAAATCGATCCGAGCCGCGTCCATCCTCACGTCATCCGCCATTCATTCGCTACACATTTGCTGAATAGCGGAGTTGATCTTCGCGTGCTGCAAGAACTTTTGGGGCATAGCGACATTTCCACTACCGAAATCTACACGCATATCTTGGATTCGAAATTGAAGGAATTAGTTTTTCACCATCATCCGCTTAGCAAAAAAAATTAAAAATTTATGTCAGAAACAACTGCCAATAAAGGCTTGGGAACTACATTGAAAAGTTTGGAAGAAAAAAAACGCGAAGTTGAATTGCGCAAAGGTGGAGGTGCGAAGGACGAATTGAAAATGCTTGAAGAGGCGAAAACAGCTGCGCTAACAAGGGTGGATGTCGAAACGGAGGTCGGTAAAGAAAAACACTCGCTAGGAGAAATAATCGCAAAGAGAGAAATTCCGGGAACAAGCCCTGCTCCATCCAAAGTAGAAGCGCTTCCAATGCCGCTATTGCCGGGTGACGGAATGCAACGTTGAGTTTCAAAGCGGGCTCTAAAAATTAACGCAATTCTTCTCCAAAAACCCGCTGATAAAATTCGCGAATAATCGGTTTCTCATCATCGATCACTTTATTGCCGAAGCTTAAGGTGAAGGCAGTCGCTACCGATCCAAAAATCTCAATATTTTTTCCCCAAGAAATCAAAGTTCGCAGCGAAATTAAATTTGAAATATCGCCATTTTTAAAAGCTTCGCGCGTTAAATTCCCAAGGCGCACCATCATCTTCGCGGTGTTTTGGTGCAGCTTCGAATTGAGGAATGGAAGTTTTTTTAGCAGAATTTCGAGCTCGTGTTTTTCATCCAAATAATTCAGCGCCGCCACGATATTCCAGCGATCCATTTGCGCCTGATTAATCAAATTTGTGCCGTGATAAATTCCTAAATCATCTCCCGCGCCAAGAGTGTTAGAGGTTGCGAAGAGGCGGAAATGTTGGTTCGGCGTGATGATTTCATTTTCTTCGAGCAGCGCAAATTTTCCATCTTCTTCGAGCAAGCGTTGAATTACAAAAGAAACATCGGTTTTGATCGCATCATATTCATCCAGCACCAGTGCGATTCCGCGACGTAGGGCAAAGGGAATAATTCCTTCTTTGAACTCGGTGATTTGCTTGTCGTTTTTGAGTTTGATGACGTCTTTGCCGACGAGATCGAGGCGCGTAATTTGCGAATCGAAATTGATGCGCAAGCAAGGCCAGTTCAGGCGCGCGGCGATTTGTTCGATGTGAGTTGATTTGCCAGTGCCATGCATTCCCTGAACCAAAACACGTTGGTTGAAAGCAAAGCCAGCGAGGATTGCGAGAGTTGTAGCGGGATCAAAAAGATAATTTTCGTCGATGGTTGGGACGAATTCGGATTTCTCGGCGAAGGCGCGCACTTCGAAGTCGCAGGTGGTTCCGAAGATTTTTTTGCAGTCGATTTTTTTACTCATGAATTTTTGAGTTTGTGACAAAAAACTAGTGCTGGACGGGGTTTGCAACCCCGTCCAACCGTTCATGTCGGCTTTAGTTTGATACATGAAGACGGGGTTACAAACACCCCGTCTTGCTCAGGTTTCTCAATGTCATGCTGAGCTTGTCGAAGCGCGATTCAAGCCCGTACCTAGAATCATGCTTCGACAAGCTCAGCATGACATCAATTATTTTTTCGCTTTTTTATGCAACCGCTTCGAAAAAACTTTCTCCTTTCTCCCTTCAAACGGATTCTCACTCTTCCTCAAAACCAACCTAATCGGCGTTAATTTTAAATCGAAATATTCGCGCAAAGAATTGATCAAATAATTTTGGTAAGAACCTTCTAGAGGCTTGATATGATTGGTGAAAACGGCGAAGGTCGGCGGACGTTTTTTGATTTGCGTCGCATATTTTAATTTGATCGCATTGCCCTTGTAAAGTTTTGGCGAGTGAGTTTGTTCGGCAATTTTTAACCAGTCGTGGAGCTTGTTGGTCTGAATGTAAGTCTGCCATTGCTCGTAAGTTTTCAGCGCAAATTCCAAACATTTTTCGACATTGTAGCCGGTTTTGGAAGAGAGGCCGATGATCGGCGCGCCTTCAATCCCAGGCAGCGCGGCCAAAATATCTTTTCGTAATTCACGCAAAAAATGTTCCTTGTCGCCTTTGACGATGTCGATTTTATTGATGCCAAAAACTAGCCCGCGGCCTTCGCGCAGAATCTCTCCGGCGAGCGCCTTGTCTTGATGATCGAGCGGTGAATTTGCATCGATCAACAAAATTACAACTTGGGCGAAGCGGATGGCTCTAAAGCTGTCGAGGGCTGAAAGTTTTTCTAATTTTTGGGTGATGCTGGCTTTTTTTCTGATTCCGGCGGTGTCGATGAAGCGGATTTTTTTATTTTGGAATTCGTGATCGATAGCTATTGCGTCGCGCGTGATGCCCGCCTCAGGGCCGACAATCATTCGATCTGCGCCTAAAATTTTATTTAAAAAAGTTGATTTTCCGGCGTTTGGGCGGCCAACGATTGCGATTTGTAAAAGTGCTTTTTCATCCTCATCTTCGACTCCAAGTTCAGAAAAATTTTCTTCGTATTTTTCAATTTCTGGCGCGATTTTTTCGTATAATTCTCCGAAGCCTAACTTGTGTTCGGCCGAGATGCCGAGCGGTTTGCCGAAGCCGAGTTTGAAATATTCTTTGTCGAAAATTTCTTCGCGTAGATTCTCGCATTTATTCACCAGCAGCACAGTTTTTTTGCCGATTTTTTTTAGCCATTGCGCGAAATGTTGATCTGAATTCGTCACACCTTCTTTTCCATCGACAACAAACAAGCAAAGATCGGCATCAGAAACTGCGATTTCAGTTTGTTCGACCATTCTTTTTTCCAACGATTTGTCGTTAATTTTATTTTCCAAACCTGCGGTGTCGATTGCCATGAACTCAATCGGCCCAAGCTTCGCACGCGCTTCTTTGCGATCACGAGTAACTCCCGGAGTGTCGTCGGTAATTGCGAAAGATTTGCCGATTAATTTGTTGAAGAGTGTTGATTTCCCAACATTTGGCCGTCCGATAATTGCGATTTTGAACATGGTTTGAAAATTTATTTTGAAGAAGAAGGGCGCTAGCTTACGCGCTGAAATTTAAAGTTGACTAGTAAAAAAATTGTCAGGTATACCTGACAAATCATTTTTAAAACTTCACCACAGTTTTTATGCCGCAGGATCTAAAAAATATTCTTTACTACGCTTCTCGTAATGGCGAAGCGCCATTTATTAAATGGCTGGAAGGCCTCGATCACTCATCGGAAGAGGTGGTAATTGGAAGGTTAGAGAGAATAAAAAACGGCAATTTTGGTGATTACAAAAATCTTGGTGAAGGAGTTTTTGAGCTAAGAATTCATTTCGGTCCCGGTTATAGAATTTATTACGGAATGGATGGAGCAACTGTAGTTTTGCTGCTTTGTGGCGGCGACAAAAACACTCAAACAAAAGATATCAAGCGAGCTAAATTTTTTTGGGAGAATTACAAAAATGAAAAACGAAAATAGAAAAAAAATAACCTTCCCGACTTGGGACAGTTACGTTGTTGAGCGATTCAAAAAAGATCCGGAATTTTTCAAAAGAAGTTTGAAAAACGCTTTGAAAGACGTTTCCAAAACCGGTGATGAATTTTTATTGCGCGAAACTTTGAAGCAAGCCGCCACCGCAAAAGGCATTACCAATCTTGCAAAAGAAACTGGTCTCAGTCGCCAATATCTCTACGAAATGCTTTCTGAAAAAGGCAACCCAACAATAAAAGTTTTTAGTTTGGTGCTCAAAGCTTTTGGTTACCGCATGGTTTTTAAACCAATCTAAAAATATCCCCCACCGCTTTGGCGATGTCTTTCTGCCGCATAAAATGCTCGCCGATCAAGAAGCAGTTGATGCCGGCCTGCTGCAATAATTCGATGTCTGCTGAATCTTTGATGCCACTTTCGGAAATTAAAACGTAATCTGCCGGAACTTTTTCGGACAAAATTAGCGATGTTTTTAGGTCAGTTTTTAGTGTTTTTAAATCGCGATTATTGATGCCGAGAAGTTTGCTTTTTAAGCGAGAAGCGCGCTGCAATTCTGCTTCATCGTGAACCTCGATGAGCACAGACAGACCAAGGTCGCAGGCGCATTGTTCTAACTCACTTAATTTAGCATCATCAAGCATGGCGACGATGAGCAAAATGCAATCAGCGCCGAGCATTTTTGCCTCAAAGATTTGGTAAGTGTCGACCATAAAATCTTTACGTAAAATAGGCAGTTCAACCGCAGCACGCACCTCGGATAAATATTCATTTTTTCCCATAAAATATTTTTCGTCAGTGAGGATAGAAATGCATGTTGCACCTGCTTTCGCATAAGTTTTGGCAATCTCAACATGATCAAAATCTTCGCGGATTATTCCGTGTGAAGGTGAGGCTTTTTTTATCTCGCAAATCAGCGCAATTTCGCCGCGATTATTTTTATTTTGCAGCGCAGAAAAGAAGTTTTTTGGCGCGTTCAAACATTTTGTGCGAGCGCATATCTCCTGCACCGAAAGCAGTTTTTTACGGTTACGAACTTCGATTAATTTATGCTGGTAAATTTCTTCTAAAATATTCATTTTTATTGGAAGGTTGTGTAAATTATTCACTGTCATGCTGAGCTTGTCGAAGCATGTTTCAGACTTCGGTGCCAAGAAGCATGCTTCGACAAGCTCAGCATGACATCGAAATTTTTTTAAAAAAAGAAATCAAAATGAATTTCCCCCAAACTCGTCTCCGTCGCAATCGCCAATCCCAATGGATTCGCGAGCTCACAGCGCAAACTACGCTCTCGCCCAGCGATTTAATTTTGCCGCTTTTCGTGATCGAAGGAAAAAATCGCGAAGAAAAAATTGCGCAATTGCCCGATGTTTCGCGCCTCTCAATCGATCTAATCGTTCGATCAGCGAAAGAGGCGGCAAAGCTTGGCATTCCTGCGCTGATGCTCTTTCCCGTAATTGATCAAAAATTAAAAACTGCGAATGGAAAAGAAGCGCTGAATGGAAAAAATTTAATCTGTCGCGCCATTGCTGCGATTAAAAATGCGGTGCCCGAAATCGGCGTCATTGCTGATGTCGCGCTTGATCCCTACACCACTCACGGCCATGACGGAATTCTTGAAAACGGAAAAATCGCCAATGATGCGACGATTGAAATTCTCTGCGGACAGGCTCTGGTGCAAGCTGCAGCTGGTTGCGACATCATCGCTCCTTCCGACATGATGGATGGTAGAATTGGCGTAATTCGTGACGCGCTCGATGAAGAAAATTTCACCGATGTCGGCCTAATGTCCTACGCCGCAAAATATGCTTCGAATTTTTACGGACCTTT